>JAOAIL010000076.1 GCA_026414725.1 bacterium | reverse complement strand
CGTGGAGATCGTTTATGAAGGGGGGAAAATAAAGCTCGATGGCAAGTGGAATGTTAATGGAGAGGATTTTGATGCAGTGGTTTTTACCGCTCCGCTTCCAGAACTTGGAGAATTTGCAAAAAACTTTAGATTACCAGAAATAAGTTATCAGAGTTCTGTATGTGCTTTATTGTCTTTAAAAAAGAGCATTTCAGATATTTACTGGATCAACGTAGATAAAGCAACCTTTGGCGCAATAATAGAGCACACGAACTTCATGCCAATCGAAGACTACGGAGAAAATCTCGTTTATTTGGCAAGTTATTCAACTCCTGATGGCTGGCTCTTCAACCAGAACGATTTAGAAATTCAGAAGCTATTTTTAAAAGATTTAAAACGTTTTGGAGTTGAGGATAAAGATGTTAATTGGATTAAAATTTTCAAAGCGAAATACAGCTCTCCGATCTACGAAAGGGGATTCATAAAAAAGATTACACCATATAGAGTTCATAAAGGGTTCTACAT
>JAOAIL010000075.1 GCA_026414725.1 bacterium | reverse complement strand
GTCAGAATGTGTAGTATAACATCCTTCAAATATAAAATTTAATTCATCTTTAATCACCGGTAACTTATTTTTAAATTTTTCAATTGATTTAAAATATCTTTCAGTAGTAGAAAATTCTAGTGTTGGGAAACAAGGCTTATCATTTAGTTTAATTTTCCTTTTAATATCCTCTTCTGTTGGGCCACCACCATGGTCTCCAACTCCATAAACAAACATAAACTCTTTGATTTTATACTTTTTATAATAATCTTCAAAAAGTGGAATTATTCTATCAGAATCAATTTGGTTATTATAGACACTATTAAAAGCAATGACTTTACTTTTGTCTTTACCTTCCCATAAAAATAAAGGATATCCTTTACCACATCTCATAAAATAATAATATTTTATACCAGCATTTTTTAATATTGTAGGGATTGTCTGAGGGTGTCCAAAAGTATCGGGAACCCACATTATATATATTTCTTTCCCAAAATTTTCTTTAATATACTTTTTTGAATAAAGA
>JAOAIL010000074.1 GCA_026414725.1 bacterium | reverse complement strand
TCACTTTATACAGAAGAGATGTATGTAGAGGATGCGCCGAAGGCGTATAAGAAACTGGATGAAAACAGAGAGATACTTAAAATTTTACTTAAATGGGAGGGTTGATGGAACTATTTTGTTTTTTTCTCCTGCTTCATAGAGTGAATACCAATACCTCCGATTATCAAAACGAAAACCAGTACACCTATCAAGAAAATATTGAGACCTGTCATAATTCCTCCTTCATTAAAACAGTTGCTATCCAGAAACAAGCAATAAAGATAAAAATTCCTAATATAAAAGTAAAAATGTTAATAGATTTGCCTATTAGTTGTCCAATCACAAGTCCTGTGAGTGTAAATTTACCCACATCATATAATGCCCTTGCTAGTTCTTTTCTCTGGTTTTTATCAAGTTTGTATTTTACCTTTTAATTTTGGGAAAGTAAACAAAAAGGAGGATAGATGAAATATACAAGTTCGCCATGGGGGTTTAGGTTCTGGGATTTTGAGAGGTACTGTGATTTTATGAAGAAGATT
>JAOAIL010000073.1 GCA_026414725.1 bacterium | reverse complement strand
GATCATAGTCCGTAGATTGGGATATTAAGTTTGGTTTGATAAAGACAATATGACCCGGATTTATTAGAAATGATAAAGGATTCCATTTTTTGGTTCCATATTTATCTATATCTAATCCTAAATAAGCAAAAGAATTTCTTACCATATCATATACAACATTAAACTCTGATGAAATGATAGAACCTCTATATTCAGGATACCACGCAGACGGGTGATATGGTTGTTTTGTTGGATAACCATCAACATTTCCCTTTATAACTGCAACGAGATTACTCTTCACCTTGATTTTTCTTTTTTTTTAGTATAGAGAAAACAATAAAAGATAGAAAATACCGAAGATGCCTAAACTTTATTATTTGAAAGATTTTATAAAAAGCTTTTAAGCCATATTTTTTAAAAGTTCTCTTAAACAACACAATTAAATTTTTTATATCTCTTGAAATAACATCACCTAATGAAATGTAAAACAGTTCCTTGTTGCCTATATTATTTGATATTTTCTCTAAATGTTTCTTGATTCTTATAGAAG
>JAOAIL010000072.1:273-539 GCA_026414725.1 bacterium | reverse complement strand
ATTGAATATAATTCATATGATGATAAAATTGATTATCAAAATTATCTCAAATTTACATTAGAGTGGTTAAGAAAAGCATTTGATTTATTAAAAAATGATGGGCGATTTTGTTTAAACATTCCATTAGATAAAAACAAAGGTGGACAACAAAGCGTATATGCTGATGTTCTGAATATTGCTAAAAAAATTGGTTTTAATTACCATTCAACAATTATATGGAATGAACAAAATATTTCTAAACGAACGGCTTGGGGTTCTTGGTTATC
>JAOAIL010000072.1:0-263 GCA_026414725.1 bacterium | reverse complement strand
GGACAAATGGTGTGTGGACTTTTCCGGGTGAGAGTAAAAAAAGAGTTAATCATCCCGCACCTTTTCCAGTTGAATTACCTAAAAGATGCATAAAGTTGTTTTCTTATGTAGGTGATGTAATTCTTGATCCATTTTTAGGTAGTGGCTCAACATTAATCGCTTGTGCTTTGACAAGAAGAATTGGAATTGGTGTTGAAATAGATAAAAAATATTGTGAGTTAGCTCTTAAAAGAATTAAAAGTGAAGCCAAGTTAGAGCAATTA
>JAOAIL010000071.1:440-542 GCA_026414725.1 bacterium | reverse complement strand
CCCATGGATGTGCTTTGGAGTGATGTAGGTTCTTTTGAAGGTTTATACGGTCTGCTCGCAAAGGAAGATGGTGATAACGCATGCGTGGGCGATGTTATATGC
>JAOAIL010000071.1:0-430 GCA_026414725.1 bacterium | reverse complement strand
CTCGGGCAACTTTGTCTTCAAGGTAAGCACAATTGTTGAAGAATTTGAAAAGAACGCACCAGATATTTATGCCTATCTTATGAAGGGTTATAAAAGTATGCTCAACAATTATTCTGTTCTGCCAGATATAGCCTTTGACTATTTAGAGATGGAGAAGACCAAAAGGGGTGCGCTGGTGCCCATGGATGTGCTTTGGAGTGATGTAGGTTCTTTTGAAGGTTTATACGGTTTGCTCGCAAAGGAAGATGGTGATAACGCATGCGTGGGCGATGTTATATGCGACAGCCTTTAAGGTAAGCACAATTGTTGAAGAATTTGAAAAGAACGCACCAGATATTTATGCCTATCTTATGAAGGGTTATAAAAGTATGCTCAACAATTATTCTGTTCTGCCAGATATAGCCTTTGACTATTTAGAGATGGAGAAGAC
>JAOAIL010000070.1 GCA_026414725.1 bacterium | reverse complement strand
TGTGTATAAGAGACAGGAATGGGCAGATGGAGTTTGGAATATAGCAAATAGTGGTATTGGTCATACAACACCATTTGCAGAAGAATTAGTAAGAAGATGTATCAAGTTATGGACTTATCCGGGGGATGTAGTATTAGACCCATTTGCAGGTGCGGGTACAGTAAATTATGTTGCTATTAAAAATCAAAGAAATGCAATAGGCATAGAGTTAAGAGAAGATTTTTATAACCTTGCAATAGAAAAAAGATTTAATAATTTTACAGAAGATGATTATATATTAAAAGATAGTAAAGAAAAAATGACAAATAGATTTTTAACTGAAAAAGAAAAAGCAGAATTACAGAAAGAAAATAAAGTTAAAGAAGCAGAAGAAAAGAAAATATTAAATAGTAAAAAACAAGATTTAAAAGCAGAAATTAAAAAGTTAGAAGAAGAATTAATAAGATTAGGTGCTAAAAAATCAGAAATTCAAAAAATTAAAAAGGGTGAAATTTAATGATCCAAGTTGCAGTTCCTAAAGAAAAAATAACATATATTCGTACAATAGAAG
>JAOAIL010000069.1 GCA_026414725.1 bacterium | reverse complement strand
TACCAATACCATTCAATTTTATCAATTTCACTGAAAAAAAGAAAACCCATATTAGGGTCTTTACGATTAACAACTAAGTCCATAGCCCGATAGTATGGATGCTCATCATAAGACCACGTGTTTTTATTAATATAATCATAGAAGTCATTATACTTTTCGCCCTTATGGATAAAAGGTTTTCCAGCAGACACCTTTTCTAAAACTTCTTTGAAGTCCTGTATTATCTCTTTCATCTTTAAAATAACTTTATCCATTTTTCTCCTCTCTTTAAAATACGTTTAATATCTTTTAATATCTTTTTCTGAAATAGGCAATTTTTCCCGACACGCTCCGTAGATGTAATATGATTTAAGTCGCAATCCCCTATGAGCGGGTCATATTATTCTGACATAAGAAACAATTTTGGGGTTAACCCTACTGAACTGGGTCGCAATCCCCTATGAGCGGGTCATATTATTCTGACGAACTTACTCAATCTCTGGAATATTACTGAGGAGACGAAGTCGCAATCCCCTATGAGCGGGTCATATTATTCTGACGTAGTACGTAAT
>JAOAIL010000068.1:281-599 GCA_026414725.1 bacterium | reverse complement strand
CTGTTCTTTGAAAATTCTATAAAGTCCAAGATTTTTTGTTTCGATGCACTGGATATGCTATCTGTGGCAATAAAAAGATTTTTTGGTGAAGTTACTAAGGGCATATGGTGGATGCCTTGGCACTAACAGCCGATGAAGGACGTGGCTACCTGCGATAAGCCTCGGTAAGGTGGTAACAACCTGAGACCCGAGGATCTCCGAATGGGGCAACCCGCTTGACGGAATGGTCAAGCATAGCACATTGAATACATAGATGTGCTAAGACAACGCAGGGAAGTGAAATATCTCAGTACCTGCAGGAAAAGAAAACAACAGTGA
>JAOAIL010000068.1:0-271 GCA_026414725.1 bacterium | reverse complement strand
AAACCGTGTAGCGTGTCAAGCGTGCTCGCGTTGCGCTACCGGGGTTGTGGGACTGTCAGGCAGATGAGCACTATGCCAAAGAGTTACAAATTTTAATCTTAGTCGAATGATTTGGAAAAATCAACCATAGAAGGTGAAAGTCCTGTAGACGAAAAGATTAAAACTCTTGACAGGATCCCAAGTACCGCGGAACACGTGAGATTTTGCGGGAATCTGCCAGAACCATCTGGTAAGGCTAAATACTCGTTAGTGACCGATAGTGAACAAGTAC
>JAOAIL010000067.1:305-601 GCA_026414725.1 bacterium | reverse complement strand
AAACCCACTAATTTTTAACTTTTTTTAACTTTATAGATTATTTATTTTTGAAAAATTCTGGATTATTGACATAAATTGGGTTATTTTTTATAATAAATTTTAATATAAGCCACCTTAGCTCAGCGGTAGAGCAGGGCACTTGTAATGCTCAGGTCCGGGGTTCAAATCCCCGAGGTGGCTTATTTCTTAAAATACGAAAATGGTAAAATCTGACAAGTGGATAAAAAAAATGGCTCAGAAAGGAATGATAGAGCCATTTTTTCCAAATAAAATAAAAAAAGGAATTTCTTTTGGAC
>JAOAIL010000067.1:0-295 GCA_026414725.1 bacterium | reverse complement strand
GTCTTACGGATATGATTTTACCCTTTCTGAGGATTTCTTGATATTTAAAGGGAAATTTACCTCTCCCAAAAAGATAAATGAAAATGATTTTATGAATTTTAAAGGTAAGACATGTAAAATACCTCCCAATAGTTTTATCTTGGGTAGAAGTGTAGAATACTTTAGAATTCCAAGAGATGTGATAGGATTATGTTTTGGGAAATCAACATATGCTAGGTGTGGAATAGTTATAAATGTTACACCCCTTGAACCAGAATGGGAAGGATATATAACAATTCAAATAGCAAATTTAACA
>JAOAIL010000066.1 GCA_026414725.1 bacterium | reverse complement strand
GAAAAAAAGAGATAGGCATAAGAAGAGCCTGCGGTGCAACGAAAAAAGATATTCTCTATCAGTTTATTTTTGAAGCACTATTTCTTACTATTATTGGTACTTTATTGGGTCTTTTTTTGGCAAATGCAATTACCATAGCAATAAGTTTAATAGGTAAGTTACCGCTTAGATTTTCTATAATTAGCTTTATATATGCAATAGTATTATCTTTTCTTTTTGGTCTTTTCGCGGGAATTTATCCCGCCAAAAGGGCATCCGAGCTGGATCCTATAAATGTCTTAAATAGCCCATCATAGAATTTCCGGAGTCTGAACTAATGAAAGAAGATAACAAAAAAAAGGGCGTTCAAAAAGAACGCCCTTTTTTTAACTATGAATAATTTAGTATTTACAGAAGCGGAGCAATAACAAGAGACACAACACTCATAAGCTTAATGAGAATGTTCATTGATGGACCAGATGTATCCTTGAATGGGTCACCTACTGTATCACCGACAACTGCTGCTTTATGAGGATCTGAGCCCTTTCCGCCTAAATTTCCTGCCTCAATAAACTTCTTAGCATTATCCCATGCACCGCCTGCATTAGCCATCATAAGAGCAAGAAG
>JAOAIL010000065.1:264-611 GCA_026414725.1 bacterium | reverse complement strand
GTGCTATAGTTTACTTGAGAAACTTGGTATAAGAACAGATTTTTTGACCCAAATAATTTCTCCTGGAACATTAATTGGAAATCTTACAAAAAAGTTACAGGAGGAGTTAAATTTATCTCCAATACCTATTTTTGCGGTCTGTTGTCATGATACCGCTTCTGCTGTGGTTGGTACACCTGCAAAAGATGAAGAAAAATGGGCATATCTTTCTTCAGGGACATGGTCTCTTCTTGGTGTAGAAATAGATCAACCAGTAATAAATGAAAAATCTTTGCAATATAATTTTACAAATGAAGGTGGTTTTGGTGGTACAATAAGATTTTTGAAAAATATAATGGGTTTATGGA
>JAOAIL010000065.1:0-254 GCA_026414725.1 bacterium | reverse complement strand
GGTAATGTCTATGAATATGCGACTTTAGTTGAAATGGCAAAAGAGGCAAATCCGTTCTTCTCTTTTATAGATGTAAATAATGTAGAGTTTCTTTATCCTGGTAATATGGTTGAAAAAATAAAAAATTATTGTAGAAACACAGGCCAGAAAATTCCAGAAAGTATTGCTCAAATTACTAGAGTAATTTTGGAAAGTTTAGCAATGGAATATAGATTTGTTATAGAGTAAATAGAAGATATAATTGGATATGATAT
>JAOAIL010000064.1 GCA_026414725.1 bacterium | reverse complement strand
AATAGAACCCGAACGGAGGAAGGGGTGCAGGGGAAGGTATCGTCCCCTGCGTATTCCGTATTTGATATTCCGGTTACATTCCCAAATATTCTGAACACATAGTTTACAGTTTATTTTATAAATTTACCTGGGTCAAGTGGGTCAAAAAAGGTTAGTGATATATATTATTTGACGCGTTCTTTAACCTGCTATTTACTATATTTTCTCCAATATATTATATACAGATATGTGAACTTGCTTTTATTTATATTTTAATGATACAATTGGGGTAGCAAGACCCTTGGACAGGGAGGATAATATGGGAGGGCAAAACAGTGCAGTAAGGGGATTTACTCTCATTGAACTTTTAGTAGTGGTGGCAATCATTGCAATACTTGCAGCGATGTTGATGCCTGCATTAAGCAGGGCAAGAGAATCTGCAAGAAGAGCTGTCTGTATGAATAACTTGAAACAAATTGGAACTGCTCTTGAAATGTACGCCCAAGACAACAACCAAATGTATCCTTATGCTGGTTCATCAGGTTATGCCAATAATATAATAAAGAATTTACTTCCCGCAAAAGTTTGTTTAGGAAAATTAATTCCAGAATACATTAACACAACTGATATAATGG
>JAOAIL010000063.1:377-616 GCA_026414725.1 bacterium | reverse complement strand
GTTCAGGTATAAAAAATAAAATTCTTGAAGCGTTATCTATGGGTAAACCATCGGTTATAACTTCAATTGCAGCAGAAGGAATACCTGAACTTGTAGATACTGAAAATGTTTTAATAGCAGACACTCCAAAACAATTTGCTGAAAAAATTAATATTTTATTATCCAATAGACAATTATATCAAAAACTTGCTTATAATGGAAGAGAACTTATTGAAGAAAAATATACCTGGCAAAAAGTT
>JAOAIL010000063.1:0-367 GCA_026414725.1 bacterium | reverse complement strand
TATATTAACTGATATTGTTATATATTCTTATGAAACTTTCAATAATAATACCTGTATATAATGAAGAAAACACGATAAACAAAGTATTAGAAAAAATAAAAGATATAGATTTTGAAATAGAGAAAGAAATTATTGTTGTAGATGATGGATCTACAGATACCACACGAAATATTTTAAGTAGATTACAGATTACAAATTGCAAATTACATATTATTTATCATGAAAAAAACCAAGGTAAAGGTGCTGCTATAAAAACAGGAATAAAAAATTCTACAGGTGATATTATAGCAATTCAAGATGCTGATTTAGAATATGATCCATTAGAATTAAAATATTTACTTAAACCTATAATGGATAACAAAGCAGA
>JAOAIL010000062.1:467-645 GCA_026414725.1 bacterium | reverse complement strand
GGCTTTAACGAAGCCTTTATTATTGACACTCAAACAAGAGATAGAATTCTTGCAAGCTGTAGGAGTGAAGAGGAGAGGAAAAGAACTGAAGATATCATAAAGCCTGTTTTGAGAGGTAGGGATATACGGAGGTATTGCTACAAAAGTCCAGAGCAATATATAATTCTAACGCATAAAC
>JAOAIL010000062.1:179-457 GCA_026414725.1 bacterium | reverse complement strand
GCTAATAGACAACAGCCTCCTGAGGCTAAAGGAAAAGATAGAAAAGGTAGGCAAGCCTCTGGGAGATTGGAATGTAAACATATACCGTGGAGTTTTGACGGGCTTTAACGAAGCCTTTATTATTGACACTCAAACAAGAGATAGAATTCTTGCAAGCTGTAGGAGTGAAGAGGAGAGGAAAAGAACTGAAGATATCATAAAGCCTGTTTTGAGAGGTAGGGATATAGGGAGGTATTGCTACAAAAGTCCAGAGCAATATATAATTCTAACGCATAAAC
>JAOAIL010000062.1:0-169 GCA_026414725.1 bacterium | reverse complement strand
ATAGACAACAGCCTCCTGAGGCTAAAGGAAAAGATAGAAAAGGTAGGCAAGCCTCTGGGAGAATGGGATGTGAACATTTACTTTGGCATAAAGACAGGCTTTAACGAAGCCTTTATTATTGACACTCAAACAAGAGATAGAATTCTTGCAAGCTGTAGGAGTGAAGAGG
>JAOAIL010000061.1 GCA_026414725.1 bacterium | reverse complement strand
ATAAAATCCAGCTTTAGGAAAACCAATTCTATAGTTAAATCTTGGAACAGGTGTTAAATTGAAAACAAACAATAAAAAATCATTATCATTTTCAGCCTTTCTAAGAAATGAAATAATACTTTGGTCGTGATCAGAAAAATCAATCCATTGAAATCCTCTCCAATGAAAATCAATTTCATATAATGCCTTTTCATTTTTATAAATAGTGTTTAAATCTCTTATAAATTTAGATAAACCTCTATGTGCATTATCAGAAAGTAAATTCCATTCAAGTTGCCAATTCCAATTCCACTCGTTTATCTGTCCAAATTCTGACCCCATAAAAAGTAGTTTTTTACCAGGATGCCCATACATGTATCCAAATAGTGCCCTCAAGTTTGCAAGCTTTTGCCATCTATCACCTGGCATTTTTTGAAATAGGGAACCTTTGCCATAAACAACTTCATCATGAGAGAGAGGCAAAACAAAATTTTCTGAAAATGCATATAAGAGACTGAATGTTATAGCATTGGTATGATATTTTCTATAAATGGGATCTCTTGAAAAATAGAATAACGTATCATGCATCCATCCCATATTCCATTTCATTGTAAAACCTAATCCACCAATGTAAGTTGGCCGAGTAACCATGGGCCAAGAAGTAGAC
>JAOAIL010000060.1 GCA_026414725.1 bacterium | reverse complement strand
GCCTTGTGGACTCACCGCCGATGTCTATGATGTCCGCACCCTCTTGTACCATTTCTTCTGCCCGCTTTACAGCAGCCTCAATACTGTCAAAACTTCCTCCGTCTGAAAAGGAGTCAGGAGTAACATTTAAAATACCCATTATTAGAGGCTTATCTATGTTGATTATTTTATCTTTTATCTTCCAGTTCATTGGTTTTTAAGAATTGCTTTTCTATAATCTTCTGCTTGAAGATTTTCTATCTGATTTATTTCTTTTTCTGTAAAATATCTTAATTTTCCGCAACAAATACCAACCAAAATTGACTTTGCTGCTTCTTCAACAATTAAACTTCTTGTGTATGCTTCTTTAATTGATTCTCCTACAGCAACAACACCATGATTTTTAAGTAAAACTACATTAACTTTTTTAATTTCTTTACAAACCGCTTTTCTTATCTCTTCACCTGCAGGAACAACATAATCAATGACAGGGACGTCTTTTCCGAGTATGGCAACATAATCTGGGAAAAATGGTTTAAATTTAATCCCTGCGGAAATTAAACCAACAGTAATTGGAGGATGGGTATGAATAACCGCTTTTACTTCTGGCCGGGTAAGATATATTCCAAGATGCATTGAGATTTCACAAGTTGGTCTTAACTCACTGAAAATTTCTCCTGTTTTTAAATTAACCTTTACCC
>JAOAIL010000059.1 GCA_026414725.1 bacterium | reverse complement strand
GTAGAGAACTTGATAAGATAATAATGGGAGAGATTTTAGGATTGACTGAAGATGAACAACTCGAGGTATATCGGACAGTAGTAGATTTAGTTAAGTCAAGAATAGAAAAAGCCAAGAGTGTTAAAAAGAAAAATATAAAAGAAGGTATAGATATAGATATTTTGAGGAATACTATTATTAGGAAAATAAAAGAAAAAAATGAAAACTATAGGTGAATTTTATAAAGAAAAAATTCTTTCTTTACCTAAAAAATTGCTCACTAGGATAATTCTTCCAGAAAATTCATCCGAAATTAAAATAGAAAAAAGACTGTTTAAGTGGGAATTAAGATGCGAAAAAGAAGTTTTAGAGTGTGAATCAGAAGAAGAGGCAAGGTATTTAAAAATATTTGTTGAATCTGGATTGAGAGAGGTTTATATTCCTAAAGACAAAAATTATTTAAAACAAATTTTACCAGAACTGGAAAATTTAAAAAAGGACATTGATGAAATAATAATTTTTTATACAAGTGGACTTTTAAATAAAAAAATAAAAGAGAAAGTAATAAGTGAAGTTTATAAAGAAATTATAAAGTATGATGAAGAGTGAAATCAAAACCGGTTACAACTTAAATAGACCTTTGAAGCCGAGGAATGCCAAACTCATAAGTCCTGTAAGGATGAATGCAATGGGAACCCCTCT
>JAOAIL010000058.1 GCA_026414725.1 bacterium | reverse complement strand
TTGCACAAAGCAATTGAATCATGTGATCAGGAAAAAATTGAAGATGAATACGGCGATTTGCTATTTGCACTTGTAAATTATTCACGATTTATTAACGTGAATCCAGAAAACTCACTTAGGAGAACAATCGAAAAATTCATACAAAGATTTCAATATATTGAGAAGCAACTAAAGAAAATTGGTAAGGACATACAGTCCACAACTCTTGAAGAAATGGATCAGTTGTGGAATGAAGCTAAAAAGCTCTAACCTCCATTTGAACTTTGATCAGTGGGATGTGTTGATTTTCCATTTGAAGAATATTTATCATATGCATCAATTATATCTTTCACAAGTTTATGTCTGACAACATCATTACGGTCAAAATAACAAAATGCTACACCTTCAATTTGTTTTAAAATTTCTTGTATTTGAACTAACCCTGATATTGTTTTAGCTGGTAAATCAATCTGTGTAATGTCGCCTGTTATTATTGCTTTAGAATTCATGCCTAACCGGGTGAGAAACATTTTCATTTGCATACTTGTTGCATTCTGTGCTTCATCAAGAATAACAAATGAATTATTCAACGTTCTCCCTCTCATATATGCAAGGGGAACTACTTCTATGACTCTTTTTTCAATATAATTTTTCAGTTTTTCAGGTGGTATCATATCATCTAATGCATCATATAATGGACGAAGATAAGGAT
>JAOAIL010000057.1:347-693 GCA_026414725.1 bacterium | reverse complement strand
CAATTGTTAACAATATAGGTCTTTATACTTATAAAGTAACATTCAAACTGGAAAAGAAAATTTGAGGAAAATGAATTTAAAAAACCGGTTAAAACAGACAGGAGAAAAATTTTATAACTTTTATATTTCCTACTGGCTATATCTATGGATTATCTTCATTTTAACGCTTTTGAATTTTAATTTCCTTATTATAAAAAAATTCCCGCCACCTCACAAAATCATAAACTATATTCAGGGAATTTATCTTGGATTTATAACTTTTTCAATACCTTTTTTATGGAATGCTTATAGTAGAATACTTGAAATTAGTAAATTAACAGTAAAAGAAATTGAAGGGATATTAAAC
>JAOAIL010000057.1:0-337 GCA_026414725.1 bacterium | reverse complement strand
AAAAGCAGATAAACTTTTTTATATTATCCTTTTAGTCCCATTTACAATTTTTATATTAGGGGGGTTAGTTTTCTCTTACTGGTTATCCGCTTTTCTAAATGTGTTAATTATACTTATTTCTTTTCTCCTTATTTTGACCTCCCCCAAAATTTATCGTTGGATAGAAAATAAAAGTAAAACTTCTCTGGAAAACTTCATTATAGAAAGTCCGATATGTGAGGATTTGACAATAATTTTTGAAGAATTATTTAAAAAGATAGATGCTGAGATTGAAAAAGAGTTTAATCTTAATCCCATAAAATTAATGAATCTATTTACTGAGAAGATAGATGAAGGG
>JAOAIL010000056.1 GCA_026414725.1 bacterium | reverse complement strand
TTCGGGTTAAGGGGAGACCTGTCAGATGACTACAACGCATACACAGGAAGAATGTTCATAAGAAAGAGTTTCTAAAACACAAAAGAAAAAGGATTTCTTCCTCTCTCCTCGAGGGTGAGTGAAACGAAATCACTTGACAAAAAAAAGAAATAGATGTACAATAAATTTAGAAAGGAAGGATATGACCAAAACAAAAAGGTTAATTTTGTTTCTTTTCTGTATTTTTATACTCTCTCCTTTTATATCCACGAAAGCATCTTCTCAGGAAAATAACAAACCACCAGCGAGAAAGACAATTCTTGATTATAAAGCAGAGGTTGGCTTAAATGAAAAGCAGGTAAAAGAGATAGAGAAATTGATAGGGGAGTATGAAAAGCGTGTGGCATCCAATGTTGAAAAGATTAAAGGAGAGGATAAGAAGTTAAAGGAATTGCTTGCCAGTGAAGGGGATATAAAAGAGATAGGAAAAAGAGTAAGAGAGATATACCGCTTGCGTGGAGAGATTGTAGTGGATGACCTTGAAACAGGAAGAAAGATAGACAACATTCTTACAAAAGAGCAGAAAGAGAAGTGGAAAGAAATAAAAAAAGTAAGTACCCAGAATCAAAGATAAAATTAACAACAGTTCCTCTCCGTATAAGTGGGAGGTAGGTGGGGTGCAAAAGGAGACCAAATGTCTCACCCTCACCCTGAACCCTCTC
>JAOAIL010000055.1:459-717 GCA_026414725.1 bacterium | reverse complement strand
TGTGGGAGAAGTATTGAAGAAGAGAAAGAAAGATATAAAAATTGTAGCAGTTGAACCGGAGAATTCTCCTGTTCTTTCAGGTGGCAGTCCAGGGAGACATAAGATTCAGGGTATAGGTGCTGGTTTTGTGCCTGATATTTTGAATGTTAAGGTAATAGATGAGATAATAAAGGTATCTGATAATGATGCAATAGAGACAGCAAAGAGGTTGGCAAGAGAAGAAGGGATATTGTGTGGTATCTCTTCAGGTGCTGCCTG
>JAOAIL010000055.1:0-450 GCA_026414725.1 bacterium | reverse complement strand
GATATTCCCTGATACAGGGGAAAGGTATCTCTCTGTGTTTTAAGGTATTTCCCTCTCCCCTCTAAGGGAGAGGGAAAAGAAGAAAGGAGGCAGGATGAAGACAATAAAAGAGATAAACGAGAGAATAAAGAAAGGTGAAGCAGTGGTACTTACAGCAGATGAGATTGTAGAACTTGCTAAAACAAAACCAGTAAAAAAAATTGTGGAAGAAGTAGATGTTGTAACCACAGGAACGTTTGGTCCTATGTGTTCTTCAGGTGTCTTTTTGAATTTCGGGCACTCAAGGCCGAGGGTTAAGTTTGGTGGAGGTAAGATTTATCTCAATGGAGTACCTGCTTATGCAGGGCTTGCGGCAGTGGATACATACATCGGTGCAACAGCACTGCCAGATAATGACCCTCGCAATGCAGAGTATCCAGGCGCTTTTAAGTATGGTGGTGGACATGTTAT
>JAOAIL010000054.1 GCA_026414725.1 bacterium | reverse complement strand
CAATTGTTAACAATATAGGTCTTTATACTTATAAAGTAACATTCAAACTGGAAAAGAAAATTTGAGGAAAATGAATTAGTAATAAAGTGGGGTTAAAATGATAGATCAACACTTGTTAAAAAGTGAAGTAAAATGTTTACAAAGATTACAAAAAGAAATAGAGAAAGTAAAAGATTCTTTTATTAATAGAAACTTTTATGAAAATCCTTTTGATATTATACCGCAAGATAGTGAAGAAAAGTTTAATTCTATCTGTAAAAGAATTTTTAAAAAGTACAATGAAGAAATTGAGATAGTAAAGAACATGTTGGGATTAGAAAACTATAATTATTTCAGAAGGATAGATGTGCCTGAAATTACTAATGACTGGTTTGGCGTTTTAACTGAGATATCAATTAATTGTGATAGGATAATTGGTTTATTAGAATCTCATATTTCCCCTGTTCCTCCAAACGAATTAATTAAACTTAATGCTTTAAAAGAAGAGTTTCAGAAAATTACCGATGACTTAGATGAAACTTTTATGAAAAATATTGAACATGCAATTAAATCCTGTGAAGAAGGATTTTATTTAGGGTCTGTTCTTATTTCCAGTAGAATTATCATCTACATACTTGACCATTTTCAAGGAATGAATCTATCTGAAAAAATAGAAAATTTAAGGCGATTGAAACTTATTGATGAAAAGAGAGACATAACTTCCGAGTATTTTTTGAAGTCAGATAAAAAAGCTAGAAATTATTTCTCGCATAATTTAAACGCCTTACCAGATG
>JAOAIL010000053.1 GCA_026414725.1 bacterium | reverse complement strand
GATAAGCACATTCACCTATAAATTATATTTATTGACATAGAATCGCTCAAATTGGATAATATGAAACTAAAAAATTATTCCCTATATCCATTGAAATAAAAATATGGCCATTCAGAAATTAAATTTTGACACTGAAAAAGAGCTGCAAGAGGCAATCATTGAAGAGAAATTCAAAGGTACCCCTGATATTGAAATAGGGCGGAAATATGGGGTTACATTTAGATACATAGAAAAACTGATTACAAAAACAAAAGGTTTAAACGTAAGCAGCCTCAAAAAATTAAAAAAGATAAAAAATCTCCACCCCAAAGACTTTTATGAAGAAAAGACAACCGTTTGGAGTTTCAAACAAAGAGGTGATTGGGCTACCCATAGTGGAGAATACAGGGGTAATTGGTCCCCATATATTCCAAGAAATATAATCTTAAAATATTCAAAACCGAATGAATTGGTTTTAGATTACTTCTGCGGGGCTGGAACCACAGCAGTAGAATGTAAGCTCCTCGGAAGAAGATGTATTGCCTTTGACATAAACGAAAAAGCCATTGAACTTGCTAAAAAGAATTTAGAGTTTGATGTTTTTTTGAAAGAATATGAAGCATATGAACCAGAACTATTTATCGGCGATGCAAGGGATCTATCTTTTTTAGAGGATAATTCGGTGGATCTCATCTGTGCCCATCCACCTTATGCTAATATTATTCATTACACAGATTCAAAAGGTAGTGACCTATCATTTTTAGATATAGATGAATTTCTAAACGAAATGTCAAAAGTGGCTTCTGAAAGCTTCAGAGTATTAAAACCAGGAAGACAATGTGCGATCCTTATTGGTGACACCAGGCGGAAAAAACATGTAATACCTTTGGGTTTTAAGC
>JAOAIL010000052.1 GCA_026414725.1 bacterium | reverse complement strand
ATTCTGGTGTGATTGAGCTGAATCTCAAAGCCCCATCAATTAGAGACGACCCCATTCGACCGTAACCGATTATGCCAATTTTTAGATTTTTAATTATTTTATAATTATTTACATCGGTTTTTTCCATAAATATCTACACTCTACCGAGACGTTCAGTCCATATGCTATCTAATTTTTTATGGAGGAATGGCTTTGCTCCTTTTCCGATATAATTAGAAACTTTTTGACCCGCCCCCAATAAGATGTATTTTGTCGTTACGAGTCCTTCAAGCCCCACTGGACCCCGTGCATGTATTTTATTAGTACTTATTCCAACTTCTGCACCAAGACCATATCGGTAGCCATCACTGAATCTGGTGGAGGCATTATGAATGACTGTTGACGAGTCCACCATAATCAAGAACTTGCGGACGGCGGATAGATCTTCGCCGATTATAGAGTCGGTATGGTGTGATCCGTATTTATTTATGTGATTTATTGCCTCGTCAACCCCATTTACTATTTTAATTGGTAATATAAGGTCAAGATATTCTGTGGACCAATCTTCTTCTGTTGCAGGCTCAGCAGGTATGCCTGATGCTTTAAGAATTTCTAAAGTTTCTGGACACCCCCTAATCTTTACTTTACTTTCCACAAGTCGTTTTGCGATTTCTGGGAGCAGAGATGCAGCAGCCCTATCCACAAGGAGGATCTTCATAGAATTGCAGGCTGCAGGATACTGCACACGTGCATCATGACAGATCTCCACAGCCTTGTTTCTATCGGCAGAACGATCGACATAAATGTGGCAGATCCCCGACGAGTGTCCTAAGACAGGGATTTTAGTGTTATCCTGAATATATCTAACAAATTCATTACTGCCGCGCGGAATGATCAGATCCACCAATCCCTCCATCTTCAAGATTTCGTTTATTG
>JAOAIL010000051.1 GCA_026414725.1 bacterium | reverse complement strand
CAATTGTCTCTCAAAGCTTTCCAATATTCTTTTTTTCAATTTAGATGGATCTTCTGAGATCAAAAAGTCGACATAAGGTCTATCAAGGACGATTGCACAAGTATTTTCCAACCCCAAAACTTTCTCTGCAAGTAAAGCGTCCTCATCGCAAATTCTATCGCCAATTCTAACCGCGTTTATTCCGAAAGCTTTGAAGTATCCGACATCGTAGCCTCTTTCTTTCAGAATAAGGGCTAAGGACAGAGTTATTCCACTTTTTCCCGAAAAACTCTCCGTTGAGGAGATCATCAGCTTTTTCATTTCTTCACCTCCAAAAGCATTCGAAAATCAATTGCAACGCATCCTTTTTCGAAAACTTTCAGTGGATTGATCTCCATTTCTGAAATAGGATAATCCATGCTTAGCTGAGAGAATTTTAAGATCGTATCGACCAAAGTATCGAGATCAAGCATTTTCTCCCCCCTTACACCTTTTAGCAATGCAAAAGATTTAACACTTCTTATCATATCATAAGCGTCTTTTCTGCTCAGCGGAGCTATTCTGAAAGAGACGTCTTTGAAAACTTCCACATATATTCCTCCAAGTCCAAACATTAAAACATTTCCAAATTGCGGGTCTTTTTTCATTCCGATTATCACTTCTCTACCTCCCTTTACCATTTCCTGAACAAGAACACCTTCGATCCTTGCATCTGGTATGTAACTTTCAACTTTTGAAATTATTTCGTAAAAACTGGTCTTGACTTCTCCTTTGCCAACATTAAGCTTCAAGGCTCCAATATCACTTTTATGTATAACATCTGGGGACACGATTTTCATCGCCACAGGATATCCGAGCTTTTCAGCAATTTCTTCTGCTTCTTCAACTGTCCTCGCAATTCCCCAGCGTGCGGTTGGAATTTTATAACACTCAAGCAATTTCATACCTTCAACACCAACAAATTTAACTCCAGATCTCTCAAATTCTGCAAATATTTGATCTGCTTTTGCTTTATCCACATCAAATTTAAGGAATTCTTTTTCGGTGAAGTCAAATCTTGAATACTTCTCTACTGCCCAAATT
>JAOAIL010000050.1 GCA_026414725.1 bacterium | reverse complement strand
GCTCGTCGGCAGCGTCAGATGTGTATAAGAGACAGGGGTATCATCCACAGGTCCTGCAACCTCCACTATCTCCTCAATTCTGAGCCATGGATTTGTAATTACCGTTCCATCCTTTAACAGATATCTTCTGTTGAATGCAATTCCTTCTATCCTGTCAGCCCCTGCGGAGATGGACGCATCTGTCATACGGTTATAAGCCATCTTTATACTTCCTGCGATGTAAAAAGGTAGAATTTCTAAATAGGAGGGTTCTACATAAAATCCTTTTCTGAATATCTCTCTACCTGAACTATCAGGGATAGGTCCTGTGTGTGTATGTGTTGCGTGAATAAGTATATTAGAAGTTGGTATACCTATTTCTTTATTAACGAGATTCCGTACCTTTTTAATCTGGTTTTCACCAAGCCAGAGAAGGTCAACAGTTGTAATAGCAAAAAGGATTCCTTTATCCTCTATCACACAGGAGATTGCATAGAGTTCATCTCTTATTCCTGTAGACCTCCTGTCGTTGAAAAAATATCCCACCAGCGAAAAACCCACAGGTGGTGTTATCACTGATTTTCCAAATCCTATCTTCATAGGTTCTGTGTGAAAGTTTGTTTGCTTTTAATCAGAAAGATTTTAAAATATTAGATAAAAAAATGCAAGAGGAGGACAAAATGAAAGAGGTATTTGAGATAAGGATTATCCGTTCACCATATGGTGATTTCGTTGGTAAAGAGATAGAGGACTCAGTAAAGAACCATCCTGACTGGTATCTTGAAGAGATAGCAAAAGAAGGGTTTAATGCTGTCTGGCTACACTGTGTTTTAAGGGACATAGTTTCCTCTGATGTATTTCCGGAGTTTGGGAAAAAGGAAAGCCAGCAGATACCGGCACTTAGCAGAATGGTTGAGAAGGCAGCGAAGTACGGACTGAAAGTATTTTTGTATTTCTGTGAGCCGAGGGGGTTTCATGAGGAAGACCCTTTCTGGAAGAATAACCCTGATGTAAAAGGACAGTCCGCGGAATTTTATTTTTATGGCAGATATTATGCACTCTGTTCCAGCACACAGAAGGTAAAGGACTATCTTTATCAGAGC
>JAOAIL010000049.1 GCA_026414725.1 bacterium | reverse complement strand
TTCTACTCCTTTCCTTATTTTTCCTCTTCCTTGAGGGGAGAGGGTGCGAGTGAGAGATTTCAGCATATCCTCGGTAGTTGACTTCCTGAAAGCATATCTATAATCCTTAAAGAACCAGCCAGTGTCTTCATCACAACCTGCCCTTTATATTCATCTATCACCTCACCTATTACAGTTGCTTTTTTACCTGATGGATGTTTTCTCATTACAGAGAGAACCTTTTCTGTATCTTTCTCATCACATATAACAATCACTTTTCCTTCATTAGCGAGGTAAAGTGGGTCAAATCCCAGCATTTCACATACAGATGCCACACCTTTGCTTAATGGGATTTCTTTTTGATACAGCATTATCCCATATCTATTTCCTTCAATAATTTCATTTAGTGTTGTTGCTACCCCACCTCTTGTTGGGTCTCTCATAAAATGGATATTGTCTGAAACCTCCATTATTCTTTCTATCAATCCATTCAGAGGAGCACAATCACTTTTTATTCTCCCTGAAATTCCAAAGTCCTTTCTCGCTGAAAGAACTGCTATTTCATGTTCTCCGATATTTCCATTTATTATAACCCTGTCCCCTGCTTTTATAAAATTTCTTCCTGTTTTTAAATTTTTTTTAAGTATGCCTATTCCTGATGTATTGATAAAAATCTTATCTCCTTTACCTTTCTCTACTACCTTAAAATCACCAGAAACAATCTCCACCCCTGCCTTTTTTGCTGTTCTTGCCATTGAATTCACTATTTTTTTAAGAATTTCTATCTCCAACCCTTCCTCAACAATTATTCCACAAGATAAATAAAGTGGTTTTGCCCCCATTACTGCGAGGTCATTGACAGTCCCACAGATTGCGAGTTTGCCTATATCTCCACCCGGAAAGAATAATGGTTCAACAGTATAGGAATCAGTGGTAAAACATAAATTATAACTGGTACTGAAATTTTTTAATACAGCAGAATCAGTAAGTTTAGAGAGGGTAGGGGAGTTAAAAGCGGGTACAAATATTTCCTTTATAAGATTATGCATATATCTTCCACCGCTTCCATAAGATAGTAAAATTTTTTCATTTTTCATAATTAGAGAATAATTTTATCAATTTAGGGAAATAAATCCAAATTTATTCTTCCTCTCTCTTGATGGGAGAGGATTTCTTCTTTTCCCTCTCCCTTGAGGGGAGAGGGGTGCTGGTGCGACGGGTAAGGAGCACCGTATAGCACAGAGGGCGAGATGGTGAGCCCGTTGACCGAAGCCCGTCAGGGCAAGACAGGGTGAGGGTGAGACCTTCCTACAC
>JAOAIL010000048.1 GCA_026414725.1 bacterium | reverse complement strand
CTTTTCCCCTCATCCTTTACTTTCCCCCCTCATATGGGGAGGATTTAACCTTTATAATACCTCTTTCAAATCATCCTCTGGTTCTTTTATCACCCTTATGTCAAAATTATCCTTCAATACCTTCAGAATATCCTCATTCACCCAGGCAGGTATAATCGGTCCTATCCTGATTCCCTTAATACCTAAATAAAGCAAACTCCACAGGATTGCCACTGCCTTCTGCTCCATCCAAATTAAGAAATAAGACACAGGTAAGTCATTGATATCCTTTACTCCAAAAAGTTCTGCCAGTGAAGTGATTATATCTATCCCCACAATTGTATCATTACACTGACCAATATCAATGAGACGTGGAATTCCCTCTATCTTCCCTAAATCCAACTCATTAAACCTGAACTTACCGCAGGCAAGTGTTATGACAACTGTATCTTCAGGTAATATCTCCACAAGTTTCCTGAAATACTCATTCTTGCTTGATGGACTATCACAACCTCCCACTACAAAAAACCTTCTTATCTTACCCTTTTCTACAAGATGCTTTATCTTATCCTTTGCAGACAGTATTGAAGAAAGAGAAAAACCCGTTGTTAAAACCGTCTCTCCTTCCTTTTCAGATAGTTCAGGAAGTGTCTTTGCCATCTCAATCACTTCAGAAAAATCATAACCGGAGATATGCTTCACTCCTGGCAGTCCTGTAATCCCTGTGGTGAAAAACCTGTCCTTATAGTCATCCTTCGGGATTAGAAGACAGTTTGAACTTCCTACAATAACAGCAGGGATTTCAGAAAATAAACTTCTCTGGTCATACCATGCCTTACCGAGGTTCCCTGCCAGATTTTCATACTTCCTTATACCCGGGTATCCATGTGCAGGCAGAAGTTCTGAGTGGGTGTAAACATTAATTCCTTCTTTCTGTGCCTGCTTTAATACCTCCTCTAAAACCTTTAAACTGTGTCCTGTAACAATAATTCCTTTGCCTTTTTTTGTACCTGTGGAGACATTAACTGGCTCTGGCTCTCCATATGTCTCTATATGTGCTTTTTTAAGCAGTCGCATCGTCTCCACATTTATTCTTCCTGTATCCAGAGCAAGTTTTATAAACCTGTCTGCATCAAAGTTTACATTGGTAAGGGTAGAGTAGAGGCACTCCACTAAAAACTTCTCAAGGTTGCTATCCTTATATCCCAGTTCTCCTGCATGGTAAAGATATGCACTTATTCCTTTGAGTCCAAAGATTAGATTGTCCTGTAGCCGTGCTACAGTAGGGTTTTTCCCGCACACACCATAGTTTATACATCCTTTACCATCCCTCGTCTGGCTGCACTGATAACAAAACATTTTAAAGTTATCCATATCTTCTCCTTTTTATTACTTTTATTATCAAATTAGTAATATTATACCTTAAAAAATTTTTCTGTCAAGAGATATTTTTCTTCCCTCTCCCTTAGAGGGGAGAGGGACAGGGTGAGGG
>JAOAIL010000047.1 GCA_026414725.1 bacterium | reverse complement strand
GTAGAATATACTCCTCAAAATTTTATGTTTCCTTATACCTTTCATCTCTTTACCTTTTGATATATTAAATGGTTCTTCTCATCTGCTAAAATAAACGCAAAATCAAGATTCCTATTGCAATTTATTACTTCTAAAATTATCTCGTATCTACCCTCTTTAAGTTCTCCTTCATACAAAGGGCTACTATGTCTGTGTGGAGCAGGAAGAAACTCACTATGCTGGTGGTGTGAAAGAACTTCCTTTTTGTTTATCCACATCTTTATCCCATCTGTTGTCGCTGGATATATTCTCACCTTGCTTTCTTTTTCAATCTCAATCTCTGTCTTTAAAAATATTATCCCTCTGCTTCCATTGAAAAATCTTCCCACAGGTATAAACATCGTATCAAAGACAAATTCTTTAAATCCATCATACCTGTCTGAAAGAATTTTATCTTCTATTTCTCTTGCCTCTTCAGGATTAAATATATCAGAGACATTAAACTTCATATTAATCGGCTTTTCAAAGTCAGGTATATCAGGTAGCTTAAATGGTTTTTCAATACCGGGGAGATTTTTTTCTTTCTTCACTTTCTCTCTAATTTTTACTATCTCTTCTGTCAATACATCTATATCTTCTGGAACTTCTATATCTTTTATTCCATAACCAGCAACTATTCTTGTATCTATCTCTGCTCTTATCTGCCTTTCAATCTTTTCCTTCCCAAGTATTATCCCTATAATTGCCCCTGCGGTTGCTGCCGTGCAATCAGTATCATAACCACACTTTGTCGCTTCTATTATTGTCCCCAAAAAGTCACCTTTACCATAAAGAAGTCCACATATTATAAAACCAATATTTTGAACACAGTGTGTAAAGTTATGGTGTCCAAACCTTTTTAATATCTCTTCCCTCGTCTTTCTTATATTATTCTCTTTCCTATATAAGTCCAACACCATCTCACTTACCTTCCTCACCTTTGAATCTTCAGGCAGAAATTCGCAACTTCTCTTTATCAATTTTTCTACATCACTTTCTTCAAAGGCAATGGATTCAATTATAGATAAAAAAACTTCTCCATAAACTCCCTCATTCCAATGGTCAACAGATGCATCAAGATATGCATAATAGCCAGCAACTTCAGGTCTATACGGAAAAATACATCCCCATATCTCACTCCTTATAGGTGCTCCCATACATTCTGAAAACCAGTTATTATATATACCTGTCTGTGGTGGCTTTAACCCTGCTTTTAAGTTCGCTATTGCCACACCATACTCATCAAAAGGATATGTAATATTTTTGAGCCATCCCTCTGACAAATCATCAGCAGTAATTCTTATCCCTTTCTTTTTTAAAATATTCAGCCAGACAAGTTGCAGGTCAAGATCATCATTTGGAAGGATTTTTTCGGGTAATCTGTAAGGGATTTCAAGAAACTCCTTTCTCCCTTCCAGTGGTCCCCCAATGCTACCTCCTATACTCTTTCCTAACCAGCAACCATAAATCTTTCCATAATCTTCTGATTTCATGCACTCTCCCTTATAACAATCTCCGGTTCTATAAATATATCCTCTGCTTCTTTTATTTCTCCTTCTATCCAGCCCATCAATCTATCACAGGCAATCTCTGCTATTTTTTCTATAGGTTGATGAACTGTCGTTAAAGATGGCTTAACCAAAGAAGAAAGATATATATCATCAAACCCACAGATAGCAATATTATCAGGAACTTTTAATCCATTTTCTTCTATTACCCTAATTGCTCCTATTGCCATCAGGTCATTTCCACATACAATCGCATCTACTTTCCCAATTATCTCTTTTGCCCATTTCTTCCCATATTCCATCTTATACTCACCTTCACATATTATTATTCCTTTATTAACAGATATATCTTTTTCTTTCAATGCTTTTATATATCCATCTAACCTCTCTTCTGTCGGCCTCAAATTTATATCCCCTGCTATAAATCCAATCTTTTTCTTCCCTGTCTTTATC
>JAOAIL010000046.1 GCA_026414725.1 bacterium | reverse complement strand
ATATCTTTCTCTTCTCGAGGTTTTTTTGTATACTGATTTGACCTGGATATCTGTAATGTCTCTGTTATCCTCTTCATGGGGTACGTCTGATAAGGATATGGGCGATATCAGTTTTTTTCACGGGCTTTTCTTGAGAGCATCCCTTAAGATTTCTACCTCCATGGTCTTTTTACCCAAAAGACGCTGTAATTCCCGTATCTGTTTCTTGAGGTGCTTCACCTCAGAGAGGGGAACGAGGGGTTCCTCATTTTTGGCAGCGACAAGGGCACCCTCATGAATGAGACGTCTCCACTTAAAGAGTTGATTGGGATGGACTTCATACTTTCTTGCCACAAAAGATATACTGTTCCCTGGTTGTTTAAGCCTCTTCTCCGCCTCAGGCGGATTAATTATAGTAATAACTCTATGGCTATCACTACAACTTATTTTGGTTAGAGGGGTGTCCGGTGTAAATTGGGGCTGGTACAGAATAAAGAAGAAGTAATTTCCTTATATGCAATTTCAATAGATGGGATCTGGGCAACAATAAAAGAAGTAATCGATATATACGACATTTCACGAAGAACAATTTATAACAGAATAAAAAGGGGCGAATATTATACAAAAAAAATAATAGACCCCGTGACAAATAAAGAAACTACATACATACTGGTAAAAGGAAAATTAAAAGAAAAAGTTCTCAAAAGAAGAGAATTATCTAAAATAAAATTAGAAACAGTAGTCGATAGATATACAATCTATGCGCTCCATACAAAAAAAATAATCGATAAAGAAACATGTGAAAGAGCAATAAATAGTAATAACAGTACCTTCCGTCTCATCGTTAGACTACCGATAGAAAAGTTAAAGACATTAGAAACAGACCTAATAGAAGATATAACACTCAACGAAGACGTTAAACATAAGTTAGTTGAAGCAACCTCTTAAAACAAATTATTGTAAATTGGTGATGATAATGGGATACTACTTTTTGCCACTGGCAATTTCCTTCATGCAAGTGCACGCACTTCAGTGCAATGCACGCACATCTATGCAATGTCAGACATTTTAAGTCACTCGGTAAGAATGGAAATTAATACATTTATATCAAGATTACAGTAGACACGAAAAAGGGGTTGGACCAGGGGAAAAAAGCCATCCCCCCCCGCCCCCAAAAAACTAAAAAGGAAGATATAAAAATGGAGAAGAAGAAGGTGTCGTATAGAATAATAAGAAATATGGTTGAAAAGGGGAAATATTCCCCTTTTTATTGGAAAAAAATTAGCAGAACATGGCCGATATACGAAGACGAAGAAGTTTTATCTCTACTGGCCTTCGTACTCCTAAAAAGAGCAGAAAAAGGAAAATTCTGCTCAGAGCTGTATGATATCGTGGAATTTGTGTTAGACCACTGTGATGGTCTAACAGAAGAACAGGAAGAGAAACTAAAAAGGAAATTCGGGGTCCGATGCTACTAACCCCGAACCTTTTCAGGAGGTCCCTATGGGATAGCCAAGAGGACACCACGTCCCACCTCCTATTTTTTTCTTTTTCAAAAAAAGGAGGACACAATCCAGGAGGAGACAAAATGCTTTGTACTGGGTGTCTCATCCTCGAAGTCAAAATATCAAGAGGAAGTATTATGATTATAGATGTACACGACTAAAAAAACCCTCGGGGTTTACCCGAGGGCCATTTTAATTTTAATTATAAGGAGGTTTTATATGAAGAATGTTTTAATACCCATCGAAAAAATAGTAGTAAAAGAGAACCCTTTTCAGGACCTACCGGAATCCATGTTCCATAAGCTGGTAAATAGCATAAAAGAGCACGGCATCAAGATTCCTCAACATCAGTGAAATTCTCACTGAAACTGAGAAAAGGATCAAAGATATCTAAAATAGACTAAAAGAGAGACAACTTTTTTTTGAGGCTCTGTTAAAAAATGTCATATCTACACCTATGAAGGCATCAATGATTTCGATTATTATGACTTCCACAGAATTAATATATCTAATAAAAGATATGAACATGAGACTGATGAACATCAATGAGATAGCAGATTATATGAAAGTGACAACAAGAACCATCTATAACTTCATCAGATACCATGGGATGCCCTATGTAAAAGTATCAGGGACATTGCGTTTTAACTTTGATGACGTAAATAGTTGGCTCATAGGATACACAAAAACAAACTTTAAAAAAAAGAGAAGAATAACCCATGCTCAAAATAAAAATAAAATAAATTTATCTTCACAACTGAAGCAGAAAAGTATACGTGATTTCTGTATGAGAATCAGAGACGAAGTCCTCCAAAACTCTCTTGATATTTAAAAAGCATTCATTATATAATCAATCCCCAGATGGGACTATACAAAAGAAAAGACTCCCCCTTCTGGTGGGTTTCGTTTACTGTAGATGGAAAGTACTACAGAATGTGTACAAAGACAAAGGATAAAAGG
>JAOAIL010000045.1 GCA_026414725.1 bacterium | reverse complement strand
AAAGAAGATAGAATGGGATGAATACAGAAAACAGGTACATGAATATGAAATAAAAACATATCTGCCTGTTCTGTAAAGTAGAATTTGGGTTCCGCACCCCTCACCCTGAATCTGCTGCAACGAAAGGCAGTGGAGGACGGGTGGGGGGACGGAATGAAAAGGAGAAAGATGGAGTATCATCAGTTAAAGATACTGGAGAAAACGAATAAGATACCTGGTGGTTGTGGAATTTCAGGGATTGTAAATAAAAAAGGGAAAGTTTTTTCTGGAGAGGACATACTGGCATCTATATGTACAATGAAGGAAAGAGGGAATGGACTTGGTGCTGGATATGCTGGCTATGGGATATATCCTGAAATGAAGGATAAGTGGTGTTTTCATATAATGTATGATGAAAATAGAGTAAAGGAAAGTGTGGAAGAGTTTTTGGATGACAGATTTAATATTGTAAGTGAAGAACCAATACCTACGAAACACTTGAAAACATTGAGTTATATTCCTGTATTACATAGATATTTTCTTGATATAAAGGAGGAGATGTTAAAGGATATTTCAGAAGAAGATTATATACTCAATGTTGTAATGAATATCAATAAAAATTATGAAGGGGCATGTGTTTTTTCTTCCGGGAAAAATATGGGGATATTTAAAGGTGTAGGTAATCCTGATGAGATAGGAGAGTTTTACAGGATATATGATTATAAGGGGTATATCTGGACAGCACATAATAGATTTCCTACAAATACAGTTGGTTGGTGGGGTGGTGCGCATCCTTTTGGTATACTTGACTGGTCAGTTGTGCATAATGGAGAGATTTCATCTTACGGTATCAACAGAAGATATCTTGAAAACGCAGGGTACTACTGCACTCTTTTTACTGATACCGAAGTTATAACATATCTTTTTGACCTATTATACAGGAAACATCAACTTGATTTTGATGTGATAGGGAATATTCTCTCCGCACCATTCTGGGAGAAGATAGACAGAGAAGAGGATAAAGAAAAATTTCTGAAAGCGTTGAGGATTATATATGCGCCTGCATTGTTAAACGGTCCTTTTGCTATTGTTGTTGCTAAATCGGATACAGTTATAGGACTTAATGACCGCCTTAAGTTAAGGCCTCTCGTATCTGCAGAAAAAGGGGATTTTGTATATCTTGCTTCTGAAGAGTCATCTATAAGATATGTGTGTAAATCACCTGAAAGGGTATGGATGCCTGAAGCAGGAGAACCTGTGATAGTGCATATAGAAAGAGGGAAAAAAGAAAAATGGCTAAAGCAAAAAACATAACAGAATTCATTATTGAGAGAGATGAGAGGAAGTGTATTAAGTGTCAGGCATGTGTAAGGGTATGTGCCAATGATGTACACAGTTATGATGAAGGGAATGATGTTTTTTCAGATAATACAAAATGTGTCGGATGTCATTTCTGTGAAGATATATGTCCAACATCTGCCCTGACCATAAGACAGAATCCTTCAGAAACTAAGAAAAATGCTAACTGGACGAGGGACTATATATACAGGATAGTTAAACAGGCAGAGACAGGTGGTATAGTTCTAACAGGAATGGGGAATGATAAACAATATAAAAACTATTTTGAACATATTGTTCTTAATGCAGCACAGGTCACTAATCCTTCTATAGACCCTTTGAGAGAACCAATGGAGTTAAGAACATTTATAGGAAGGAAACCCGACAGGGTAAGATATGAGAAGAGTGGAGATGGAAGATATCTTTTGAAAGAAAATATCTCTAATCTTCTTCAATTGGAAATTCCTGTTATGTTTTCTGCGATGAGTTTTGGTTCAATATCTCTTAATGCCTGTAAATCACTCGCTATGGCAGCGAGTAGTTCGGGAATATACTGGAATACAGGAGAAGGGGGACTCCATAAAGACCTGTATCCTTATGCGGAAAGAGCAATTGTACAGATAGCGAGTGGAAGATTTGGGGTTAATGCTGAGTATCTTAATAGAGCATCTGCTGTTGAAATAAAAATAGGGCAGGGGGCAAAACCAGGTATAGGTGGACATCTTCCTGGAGAGAAAGTTTCTGAGGAGATTTCTCTTACCAGAATGATACCGGAAGGGACAGATGCTATAAGTCCTGCACCACATCATGATATATATTCCATAGAAGACCTGCGGCAACTTATATTTGCTATAAAAGAGGCAACTTCTTATAAAAAACCGGTGGGAGTAAAAATTGCTGCAGTACATAATGTTGCACCTATAGCAAGTGGTATTGTAAGGGCAGGTGCGGATTTTGTCACAATAGATGGTATAAGAGGGGGTACAGGCGCAGCACCTATGGTTATAAGAGATAATGTGGGTATCCCTATAGAACTTGCTGTGGCTGTTGTTGACCAGAGATTGAGAGAAGAAGGTATAAGAAACCAGGCATCAGTAATAGCGGCAGGTGGTTTTAAGACAAGTGCTGATATAATAAAAGCCATTGCCCTCGGTGCAGATGCTGTATATAT
>JAOAIL010000044.1 GCA_026414725.1 bacterium | reverse complement strand
CCTATCTGCAGAGCAAAAGGTAAGCCAGTGTGAAAAGCAGATAGAACTTGCAGAAGAAAATCTTAGGGTTGCTGAACTCCTTTATGAAGAAGGGATGGCAACGACCACAGATATTTTAGATGCAGACACATCTTTAACAGAAGCGAGGAATGGGCTTTATAACGCTTTATATGAATACCAATTAGCATATGCAGAACTTGAAAGAGCATCTGGAACATGGAGGGACTGATGAATAAAAAAAAGATACTTTATGGGGTGGCAGCCATTATTTTTCTGATAATTATATCGGCCGTGTTGAGAAAGAAGGAAGTAAAGACAGTTGAAAAACAGGTGGAGGAGCCCGCTATTCAAGTTATTGTAGGTAAAGTAGAAAAACGAGATATAAGGGAGGTAGTAAGTACAGCAGGAAGTATAAAGGCATTCAGTGAGGTAACTGTTTTTTCAAAAACCACAGGAGTTGTAGAAAAGATTTTTGTGAAGGAAGGCATGTATGTAAAAAAGGGAGATACTATTGCGCAGGTTGACTATATAAAGAGTGAACTTAATGTCAGGCAGTTAGAAAGTCAGGTAAAAGCAGCAGAAGCAAATCTTGAGGGATTAAAAAGGGACTATGAAAGGATGCAGAAGTTATACAGTGAGGGAGTTATATCACAGAAAAAATGGGATGATATTCAGACCGCCTATGAGATTGCAAAACACAACCTTGAAGGGCTAAAAGTACAACTTTCACTGGCAAAGGTGCATCTTGAAGATACAAAGGTTATAGCACCTATAAGTGGAACTATAATGAAGAAATTTATTGATGAAGGAGAGATTATCACAGATGCCTCTATGATGAAGAATGCACCACTCGTTTCTATTGCAGATATAAGTAAGGTAAAAGCAGTTGTTCCTGTAGCAGAAGTGGATTTAGGAAAGATAATGAAGGGCAAGGATGCAGAGGTGTTTGTGGATGCTTATCCTGAAAAAAAATTCTATGGGAAGGTATATAATATCTCTCCTTTTGTGGACCCTCTTACAAGAACTTCTGAGATAGAGATTCTTGTTGATAACCCTGGACAGTTACTTAAGCCAGGGATGTTTGCCAGAGCGGGAATTATCATCAGGATGAATAAAGGGACTTCTACAATTCCTCATAAGGCGGTTTTCTCAGAGGGAGAGCAGAGTTATGTTTTTGTTGTGGATGGTTCTGTTGCGAGAAAAAGATATGTGAAGACAGGGATGATAGAAGAGGACTATATTGAGATAAAGGAAGGGTTATCCGGAGATGAAATGGTTGTTGTTGAAGGAGGAATAGGACTGGAAGATGGAAGTAAAGTGGAGGTTTCAGAATGAATATACCAGAGTTTTCTGTAAAGAGAAAAATAACAACGCTTATGCTGGTACTGATTCTTTCTGCCATAGGTATTCTTTCTTTTTTCAATTTAGGACTGGATATGTTGCCTGACCTTGAGTTTCCTGTTGTTGCTGTAGTTACATCATATGAGGGTGTGGCATCAGAAGAGATTGAGTCAGGTATTACAAAACTTGTAGAGGAGGCAGTAGGACTTGTTAAGCACATAAAGAAAGTAACCTCTTTTTCCATAGAAGGTATGTCTGTTGTAATGATTGAGTTTGAATGGGGAACAAACCTTGACTTTGCTGCTCAGGATGTAAGGGACCGTCTTTCAATGATAGAGGAGTATCTTCCTAAGGATGCGGATAAACCTATTGTAGTTAAATATAACCCTTCAGACACCCCGATTTTAATTTACGCTGTTACTGGTTTTGGGTCTGATACGCTTAATTTAAGGACATACCTTGATGATGAGATAAAACCACGTCTTGAAGGAGAAGAAGGTGTGGCAAATGTATTCCTTTCTGGTGGTAAAACGAGGGAGATTAATATCCTGATAGATGGTGAACGGCTAAAGGGATACAATCTTTCTTTGAGTCAGATAAGCCAGGTATTAAGATACGAAAACATCAATATATCTGGAGGACATATTAAAGAGGGATACAGAGAATACCTTTTAAGAACACCTGGAGAGTATAGAAGTATAGAGGAAATAAAAAATACTGTTATAGGTATATACAACGGCGCTCCTGTGTATCTGAAGGATATTGCAGAGGTAAAGGATACATTCAAAGAGGTAAGGAGTTTTGCCAGGGTTGATGGAAAGGACTGTGTGGTTCTCGGGATAATGAGGCAGTCAGGTGCAAATATAGTAAGGGTATCTGAAAGGGTAGAGAGGAAACTTAAATCCCTTAAAAGTATAATGCCTGCAGATGTAGAATTTGCAGAACTGATGAACTTTGGAACTGTAGCAAAAAGAATGGTAAAGATGACTGCTCTTGATGTTCTGGTTGGTGGGATAATAACAGTTATCCTGCTTTTAGTCCTTTTAAGAAGTTTTCTCCCCACATTTGTTGTAGGGCTTTCCATCCCTTTCTCTGTCTTTGTTACATTTGCTGGAATATACGCGGCTGGTTATACGCTTAATATTACCACAATGACAGGGCTTGGACTTGGAATAGGTATGCTTGTCTCCAATGCCATCATAGTTATGGAAAATATCTTCAGGTATATGGAAGAAGGTAAGGAAACAGATATATCTGCTTCTGCAGGGACTAATGAAGTTATGGCAGCAATACTGGCATCAACCCTCACCACAGTAATTGTCTTTCTTCCTGCTATATTTGTTACAGGGATAACTGCACGGCTTATAAGACCTATTGCTATAACGGTCACTGTATCACTCCTTGCCTCTTTTATAGCAGCGATTACACTGGTGCCTATGGTGTCTTCGGTTCTCTTTAAAGGAAAAGGAGAGACATTGAAGATGGCAGAGGAGAAAGAGTTTGGAAAGATAAAGAAACTTTACAGTAAAAGTTTATCCTATGCGTTAAATCATAAGATACTATTCATTGTCCCTTCACTTGTCCTTTTTGTGTTGAGTATGTGGTCCTTAAGGTTTGTAGGGAAAGAGTTTTTCCCTTCAATGGATACACCTATGCAACTTTTCAGTTTAAGGATGCCAGTAGGTACAACATTAGAAGATACAGAGTATACGATGTCTGTTATGGAAAAGGCATTTAAAGAGCCAGAACTTATCCATATTGCTACAACAGGAGGTGTAAGCGAGGGAGGAAAGACAGATGTGGCTTTTGGTGGT
>JAOAIL010000043.1 GCA_026414725.1 bacterium | reverse complement strand
CGGGGGGAGAAGGTGAAGGATGAGGGGGAAAAGATTAGCAAAGGTTTCACCCTCCCCTTATTCCCCTCCCCTTGAAGGGAGGGGAAAATTAACAGCCCCTCTCCCCCTAAGGGAGAGGGGAAATTTTTTATTACCCATAAATTTTCCCTTTACCTTTTTTAAATTTTGTTTTATAATAATTATTTCTGAAATTATGGGCCGCTAGCTCATCTGGCAGAGCACCGCCCTTTTAAGGCGGGCGTGGCAGGTTCGAGTCCTGCGCGGCCTACTTTTTTTTACAGGCAGGAATAATTATTCTGTCAGTGCAGCACCATATGCAACTACAAACTGTGGTTCCGGTAAAACAATCACATCTCTTTCAAGGATTTTTTCAAGATAATGTTTTAACGCAGGAATTCTTGCACCACCTCCACAAAACAATAGATTTTCTCTATAACTGAACTGTCTTGTCATTGTTGCAATTCTTACAGCAATAGCATTAAAAAGCCCACCTGCTATATCTTGCCTTGAGGTTGATGATGTAATCAGAGAGATTACTTCACTTTCAGCAAACACACTGCAGGTAGAGTTAATCTTTACAGGACTTTTAGAAGACATTGCGAGAGAGGAAAAACCTTCTATATCTGTTTCAAGAACACCAGCCATAATCTCAAGAAACCTTCCTGTTCCTGCAGAACACTTATCATTCATCAAAAAATCCACTACTTCTCCTTTATCATCTACCTCAACCACCTTTGTGTCCTGTCCGCCTACATCTAATATAAGACATCTTTTTTTACCACCGAGTATATAGCCCCCTTTTGCTACTGCAGATATTTCTGTGATAATCCTGTTTGCCTTCTTAAACTGTCTTCTTCCATATCCAGTAGATGTAATATCCTTTAAATCTGTTTCTTTTATCCCTGCTTCTTCCAGTGCCTTCTGAAGGACATATTCAGATGAGGTTTCTGTATCTAAAGATGTTCTTATAATTGCCTTCCCAAGAATAATCTCATCCTTCACTATGGCACACTTTGTTGTTACAGAACCAATGTCTATACCTGCTTTTATCTCTCCTTTGTTCATTAACCTTCCTCCAGTTCTTACTGCTTCTTCCCTCTCCCTTGAGGGGAGAGGGTACAGGGTGAGGGTGAAATCTAACCGAGCATCTCCATAAATGCCTCTAACCTTGTCTTTAACTGTCCTGCATCTTCTCTGCTGAAGTCCGTCTTTAAAGCGAGGAATGGAATCCCTTTGTTTTTTAATACACTCCTTAAGACAGGGATGTCCATTTCAAAAACATTACAGAGACGAAGGTTATAATAAACAACCCCATCAATAGAATATTTTTCTACATTTTCAAGAACAGCATTGAGCAGTTTATCAACTCCGAGAAAACAGGGGCATATGCTCGGTGCAATATATTTTAGTGTAAGTGCCCTTATAATACCTGATTCTGTTTCTTCATCTACCTCTACAGGGTCAAACAGATGTCCGTATGCAGAACATAGAATATCAGCCCCAATATAACATTTAGCATCCTCCATAATCTCAAGAATCTTAAAGTTTGGGAATATTACTGGAGAGCCCGTAAGTAAAATCCTCTTTTTATAATCCCTTTCTATTTTTTCATTTATCATTTCTCTGTAAAGAACTTCTGCCTTCTCTGTCCAGTCCTTCGCTGGGAGTAAGAAAGATGCAGAAGTAAGAGTGAAATAGTCAAAGGAGTTTATAACTCCTGTTTTCTCGCCTCTCAATTGATATATTTTTCTGAATATCTTTGTCCGTTCATTTGCTGTCTTGCAGGCACTTAAAAGGTCTTTTCTGGTGGGTTTTGCCTTAAACCTATCCTTTAAGTATTCATAAAATTTTAGGTAGGCGGACTCCCACAGTTCAATACTCTTTGTATAATCAGAGTTCCTCGGTATATCAATGAAGTAGATGTTTTTAAAAGCAGGGCTTAATATCTCTGCTAATTTTACCTTGCCATCACAGGTTGCTGGAATGACGATTATATCGGCTTTTATATATTCATCAAAACTCCCGCAGATTGCCTTAATTACAGGACATATATCACCGGGTATAATTTCTTCTCCTGCTTCTGCACAGTGTAAGTCCTGATTACATAGTCGCAAAGGTACTGCTCCTACTGCCATAATGAGTTCTTCAGGGACACTGTTACAGAAGTATCCAACAACCTGACTATCTTTTGGTATATTCTTCTCTGCAACTACATTATAGAAGAAATCCATTGTTTTCAAGTTAGATAATTTTCTGTATCTTTCCGCTTCTTTTCTGTAATCAGGATATACATTCTTCTTTTTCTCTAACAATTGCTTGAGTTCCTTTATATATTGCTCTCCTATAAATCCCTTTTCTTCTTTCATAAGCCCCCTTTCTTGCTTTCTCCCTCTCCACTGAGGGGAGAAGGTGTAGGGTTAGCCCTTTCTTTTACTCTCCACCCCCACCTATTTTTCCTCCCCCTTCATATGGGGAGGATTTCTTTTTCCCTCGCCCTTGAGGGGAGAGGGGTGCTGGTGCGACGAGTAAGGAGCACCGTATAGCACGCCCGCCGAGTTGGTGAGGTGGGTGACCGAAGCCCGTCAGGGCAAGACAGGGTGAGGAGATAAAAAAAGGGGTGGCGGAAATGCCACCCCTTCTTCTGCTAACAAAAACCTAATTATAGTTTAATATAACTCCCACTTGCATTAACATAATGGTTCACACCATAAGAAGGAAGTTTTGATGTATTTACCGCTTCTACATGCCAGTCAGCAAAAAGTATATTGGCAACCCCTGTATGGAGTGTAAATATAGCGGTCTCTTGACCATAGTTGTTCCAGTCCCTTACAAAATACATTGCCTCACCCAGTGCTCCGTAAGTCGTAATGCTCCCAACCGCACCGGTATCAGCAACCATTACATAACTTGAGGGCTTGGGTATCCTGTCCTTTTTCAGATAGATGGACCAGGGCTCTAATGAATCATCCAGAACATATTTTCCCATACACCATGACTGCGGAACATCCAGCCCTATACCGTATGTTTTTAATTCTGGGTTTGTTGTAGGTATTACAGAACCCTTTGTTCCTGATGGGTCAGGTCTTCTTGACGGACAGTAGAATACCCTTCGCTGTTGAAGAGGGATGTAATTTCCCATCATCAAAAATACACTCCATTCTCTCCACATTCCTTGCCACTGACCCGCAGGAGTAGTCTTACCATTCTCATCCACCAACGCGATGATGCCACTGTAGTCATTGGCATACATCTCAAGTGCAACACCGACCTGCTTTAAGTTGCTTATGCAGGTGGCTGCTCTTGCTCTCTCCCTCGCCTGGGAAAGTGCTGGTAGCAACATTGCTGCTAAAATCGCAATGATTGCTACCACAACCAGCAACTCAATCAAAGTAAATCCTCTCTTCTGCATTTTCTTTCCCTCCTTTTTCTTTTTTCTATTCTAAACAGGCCGGGAGAAAACACAAAATGAAGGCAAAAAAACACACAAAATCCCTCCCTTTGAAACAATATTAGCCTGATTGCATTTTTACTGTATCACAAAAAAATTTTTTGTCAAGTTTTTTCTTCCCTCGCCCTTGAGGGGAGAGGGGTGCTGGTGCGACGAGTGAGGAGCACCGTATAGCACGCCCGCCGAGTTGGTGAGGTGGGTGACCGAAGCCCGT
>JAOAIL010000042.1 GCA_026414725.1 bacterium | reverse complement strand
CCCATATGAGGGGGAGGAAACAGGTGAGGGTGGAAAGTATAGGAAGGTCTCACCCTGCACCCTCTAAGGGAGAGGGATAAGAAACATATTTCTTAAATAATTCTATTTTTGTCTGGTCTCAATCTCTGTTTGAATATGCGGTGTTGTTTACCAAAAGAAGGATTGAGAAGATGTATGGTTATCTCTCTTTCTTCTTCCCTGCAGTTCTCTACTACAAGTTTTCTGACCTTACCTCTCTTAAGATGTAGAGATACACCATAGCCGGATGCAGTATATATATCCTCAAACATTACCTCTTTCCAGTCCTCTGGAAATCCTGCTCCAATGAATAATTTTTTACCACTATCAGAAGCAAGAAGAGAATTCAATGCATATACAAAGGAAGAATGTGAAGTTAAATACCCAAATAGTATCCAGAATCCATCAGGTCTTACCTTTTCAGGGAATATTCCGTGGGTGCTGGTAAAGTTAATCACATGTTTCAACCGCTGATATGTAATTTGGGGGTCTACTGAAGCAAAAGCAATTGCACATCTATTTTCAGTCCATGGCCATATAAGATTTCTGTATGTCCCTGCATTTGTAAGCCCCCATTTGCCCTGATTATCTTTCAGTGCCTCTCTAATACTTTTTGTGGTTATCCCTTCTGGTAAGGCAAATATCTGGAAGGTAAATTCTGCTGAGGGGACAGGTCTTAATGTATCTCCTTCGTATTGAAGCAAAATTCCATTTTTGTAGTTTCTTTGCAGTCCTTTCTTCAGTCCCTCAAGTGTTTTTATATATCTCTCATCTATACTTTCATTTAATACCTTACAGCCATCTATGTATCCTTTTAATGCCTCAATAAGAGTAAGAAGATGAGATGTATCATTAACCCTGTCTATATTTTCATCCGCACCTTCATTAGGTTTAATTATCAATGCTCCATCCTTTTCTATCACGAGTTCTTCAATTAAAAAGTCCACTATCTCTTTGATTAAAGGTAAATTTTTCTTTAATACCTCCTCATCTCCCCAGAACCTGTAAGCATCAAACAACTGCATCGCTATACATCCATTGTTAAACTTTTCTATAGTCCTCCATTCGTTAGCATCTTCAAAATACATACTCTTGCCTGTGTAGTTAGTCATCCACGGGAAATATGCACCACTTCTTCCTAACTGCCTGGCGTAGATTCTTGCGTAACTGGCTGAATTATGGTAATAGTCAAGCAGTTTTAAAGTTCCTTCTCTCTGATTTGCTGTCACCAGTGCCCTGCAGGTAAACAACATGTCCCACTGACACATATATCCACCACCCTTAAACTCACCTGAAAGTCCTTCTGTAATAAACCCATTGGGATGCTGTGAGGCACGGATGAGATATAAACTCTTCCTATACACATCTTCCATTTCTCTGTCAGGTATCTTTACCTTTGTTTGTTTATGGAATCTTCTCCATCTATCTATATGCCTTTTATAAATATCTTCATAGGACTCTTCAAGAGCATTTCTAACAAGATCTATACATTCTTTTTCGTAATTCTCTGTCTGTGTATTGTCCTTAAGAGAGATATATCTCTTAATAACATCTCCTTTTTGTAATCCTGATATCTTTATATATCCTTCATCGGAGATTACCTCTACTTCCTTTCCCTTACCATCTGCCTTTACTCCTGCACATATCTTTCCTTTTATCTCATCAAAAAAATATTCACCACTAATAATATCACCCTGTAATTTTGAAAAAGATATCTTATAAGTATCTGGATATTTTACAATGAGATTAACTGTGTATGAATAACGGGGCTTACGAGAAATAAAAATTATGACTGGTCTTTTTTCATTATCTACCCATAAGATAGTATATCTCTCTACATAAAGCCCTTCATCTGTCAGGAATGTGGTTATCTTCATCCGGATAATAGTTGCCTCAATCTCTGTGGTAAGTGTAGCAGTATATGGGTCAAAGTCCTGGTTAAAATCCCCAACTTCATATAACTCTCCGTCAAAGGCAGTTAGTCGGTATGGAAACTGAGCCAGAGGCACCATAAATCTGCTGCGTGTCCTGTGTGTGGTTTTCTCCCAGCAACATATAGCACCCTCATGCTGTTCTAAATGAAGGTGTCCTGAATCACAGTGCATACTACCTGAATAGTCAACCATAACTGAATCAATCCCATTACCCAATACAAATGGGAAATACATCTTTTCAGGGATATGATATTTTTCACCCATACTCTCTCCTCTCTCTTCATACTCTTCACCCTCTTCACTCAAGGGCGAGGGAAAGATTACTCTATCCCCAATTACCAGAAAAAACAGGACACCTCGGGAAAAGGATGTTCAATAAATCCCTCTCATTCGCTTTAACTCCTGTCTTCTTCTCTAAAATTACCTCTACCTCGGAAAAAGACAGAAGACCAAGTAATAACTGCAATAAATAAAATTCTTTTATCTCTATCTCTGTATCTGCCTTCGCATTACTTACTACATCTATCTTACCTCTCTTGATATCCAGTATTACATTGCCCTTCTCTATACTAATTCTTATTACTCCTGTGTATAACCCCATAACTGACCTCTCTAATCTCGCCTCTAACTCTGGAACCAACCTTCTGAATAATGATTCCATATTAATAACCTGTAGCATATTACCTGATATCCCTCCATATGTCTCCACTAACCTGAACCTTACAGGTATCTCTTTAATAGCATTTATTATTTCAGGGTCAAAAGGTATACGCAATGTGATACGATTTATCCCTTCCCTATATGCAAGGTTGTTTATATACTTTATCAAACTCTGGATTACATAGGGCTTATCTATTCTGTATGCAATTTGATAGATAGTTATCCTTGCCTCAAACTCACTGTATTCTTTCTCGTATCTTGTTCCACCTATGTAACCTGAAACATCTCCATCTTCTCTGAAAACATAAAACAATGGAGAAATGCCAAAACTTTCTTCTATAAGTGAACCATTATATCTGGAATTAAACTCATCCCTTAATTTAATACATTTACCCTCATCTCCTGCTCTGAATGTATCTATCTTCTTTAACATCTCTTCTTCTATCATAACTTCTCCCTCCTCTACCATAGATGCTCCTGCTCCTGCTTTCCTCCCTATTTCTATCTCTATATACCTCCTCGGAAATCTTATATAACCAAACCTTTTATAAAATTTACATAAACCACCCAGCCGTGAGATGTCATAATTATTCTCTACCATCCATCTTACTGTCCCTTCCATCAACTTATGTCCGTATCCCTTACCCTGACATTCAGGCAGTATTGATACCTCACCTACATCTCCTTTTAATATCTTGCTCTTACCTATCCTCATCCAGTGCTTAATTATCCTAACTGCTCCTATTACCTTACCATCCGCCTCTAAAACCAACCAGTTATCCATACCTTTTTCTATCTCTCTGTATTTCTTTTCATATACTTCCCTATCTCCAACAATATTCCTGTTAAATGCCTTATCCAGTACCTCTATTACCCTATCTATATCACCTCTGCTCGCCTGCCTTACTATTTCCATTTTTTTCCTTTCACATAAATGGTTCTATAAGTGCATTTAAAACCTTAACCCCTTTTTCCATACAGCCATCCGGTCCTGTCCTCATATTCGGCTCATAAACATAAGCAATTGTACCATATCTTTTCGGGAGGAGTGCAGGTAAACTGTCTGACTCCTCTGCATAACTCACACCAAACTCTGCTATCCTATCGTATCTGGATAGAGGGTCTACTTTCTCTATTAAACACCTATCACACTCTAACACTTTACTATCATTACCCCATCTTTTATAGATTGATATGTCAGGCCTTATCGCTCCCTCAAATGGCTCTTTACCTTTCTCACAGGCAGCCCAGCCATACAGGTTGATATAAAGGAAAGGAGGATGTTTTTTAATCCATTCCCAGAATACTTTCACCACCACGTTGGATATTTTTTGGGAATTTTGTATCTATCAGGAGAAAGTGTTAAGTTCCCCTTAAAACCAAATACCTCTGCATCCTT
>JAOAIL010000041.1 GCA_026414725.1 bacterium | reverse complement strand
TGGCTTTTAGGTATAGGTGGAGAGTTTTAGATTTTGATATAACTCCTTCGCCTCAACACTCTCCTTCTCGGGTAGAGGGTAATACAGGTGAAGGAAACTTTTACAATGAAGATAGGTGTTATTGCAGGTGAAAAGTCAGGTGATAACTACGGTGCACTTCTTATTGAGTGGATAAGGAAGTTTGAACCGGATATTTTTGTTATAGGAACAGGCGGAGAAGGGATAAGGCAGAAGGCAGACCTGTTTATAGAGTGTCCTTATGGAAAGATGGGGTTTTCAGGTGTGATAACCCGCCTTCCACTTTTTTATCACTCTTTTCAAAAGGTGAAAGAGATACTGGAGAAGGAAAACCCTGCCTTTATTGTATTCATAGATAACCCTGGATTTAATCTTAAACTTGCCGGAGCATTAGGGAAAAAAATTCCCTGTTTTTACTATATACCACCAAAGGTATGGGCGCACAACTATAACAGAATAAGAATAATAAAGAGATACATAAAGGCAGTTATAACCATATTTCCATTTGAGCAGGATATCTATAAGAAAGAAAATATCCCTTCTTTCTGGTTTGGACATCCTGTAATAGACCTGATAGTAGATGGTCCAGAGGAGAGACAGGAGAAAGAAGATATTCCTGTTATAGGACTTCTTCCAGGCAGCAGAGAAGAGGAGATAAAATATCTTCTCCCTGTATTTATATATACCGTAAACCTGCTTTCCAAACAAAGAAAAGTAAGGGTGTTGCTGTCTGCTTCTGATAGAAGGATAAAAGATATAGAAGAAAAAATTTTAAAAAGACATAACACAGAGATTGAGATTATTGAAGGAAATCCATATAACCTTATAAAAAAGTCCGCATTAGTCCTCGCTGGAAGCGGAACTGTAAATTTAGAGGTATGTCTTTACAGAAAACCGCTCCTCGTATTTTATAAGACATCGTATTTTAATTATATAATTGCCAGATTGATGGTAAAATTAGATATGATAAGTCCATTAAATCTTATACTGGGGGAAAAGGTTGTTCCTGAATATATACAACACTTTTCTTATAGAGCAATACTTGATGATATAAAAGACCTGCTGGATAAAGGCATTTTATATAAAAAACAGATGGATGAATTTGCACGTCTATATGGTATGATGGATGGAGGCAGTGTAAGCGAGAAAGTGGCAATGTTTTTGCTAAGAGGATTCCAAAAAGATGATAAAAGAGATATTTAGAATAAGGAACTATGTAGAGTTGAAATGGGGATATTTTATTACAGGTGTGGTCTTTATGGTATTAAATTCTCTCCTGAACGGTATCTCCATATTTTCCATAGTGCCCCTGATGGACAATATCATTGCCGGGAAAAAGATACTGCTTCCGGAAAAAATTCCTTCTGCTATAAGCAGACATTTAGAACCTGTTATAAACTTTTTGAATTTACTTCCCCCCGCTGATGTTCTGAAATATCTTATTATCTTTATAATAATTTCCATTGGGTTGAAAGGACTCTTTTCCTATCTGAACCGTTACTATTTTAACCTTTTTGGAATCCGACTTCTTACTGATATCAGGAATAAAATGTACAGAAAGATGGCAACACTCTCAATGGACTTCTTTGTATATGGGAGGGCAGGAGAGATTACATCCCGGCTGATATATGATGTCAACCTTTTAAGGCAGATGTTTGTGGCACATCTGCCAGGGATTATCTTTCAGGGGACATTGGCAGTAGTGTATCTTGTGATTATTTTTACCATTGACTGGAGAATGAGTTTACTTGCCATCCTGATATTTCCGCCACTTCTTTATCCGATATACAGGACAGGAAAGAAATTGAGGAAGTTAGGAAGAAAGGTTCAGGAGAGCCATGCGAGAATAGGAAATCTTATACATGAAGGGGTGTATGGGCAACAAATCATAAAGGCATATAACCAGGAAGAAGAGATAATTAATAGATTTACTGCGGAAAATGAAAGGATATTCAAAACAGTTATGAAAGCCACCAGAAGAATTCTTCTTATAGGTCCCTTTACAGAGGTTATGTCTGTACTCGGGGCAAGCGGTCTTCTGTATTATGGAGCAATGAAAGTAATGTCGGGTTCTTTAAGTTCCGGCTTTCTCATCCTTTTCTTTGTTGCTCTCTTTTCTATTATAAGTCCTCTTAAAAGTATAGGCAGTGACTATGTAAGTATTAAGCAGGACTCTTCTGCACTACCACGTATATTTTCCTTTCTGGATACGAAGATAAGTGTTAGAGATACAGGTAAAGAGGTCTTTTCAGGATTAAAGGAGAGTATTGAGTTTCAAGGGGTATATTTCTCTTATGGAAAAAAGGAGGTCCTTAAAAATGTTTCTTTTTCCCTCAGAAAAGGAGAGCGGCTCGGTATTGTAGGTCCTACAGGGGTGGGAAAGACATCTCTTATAGGACTTCTTCTAAGATTTTATGAACCAGAACAGGGCTGTATCTTAATAGATGGTAAGGATATAAGGGAATATAAACTGGAAACACTCAGAGCACATATCGGGTTTGTTCCGCAGGAGCCCATACTTTTTAATGATACACTTAAAAGAAATATAGTACTTTCAGAAGACCCTGATATGGAGAAGATTAGAAAAGCAGTGGAGATAGCAGGGATAAAGGACTTCATAGAATCACTTCCTGATGGTTATGATACCATCGCAGGAGAACGGGGAACGTCTTTTTCTGGAGGACAGAAACAACTGGTATCTGTTGCGAGGGCAATATACAGGGACCCGGAAATTCTTATACTTGATGAGGCAACTGCATCCCTTGATAGCCATTCAGAGAAGATTTTGCAGGAAGCGATGGAAAGAATAATGAAAGGAAGGACCGTCTTTATCATCGCACACCGTCTCTCCACGTTAAGAAGTGTTGACAGAATTATTGTCCTTAAAGAGGGTGAGATAGTGGAAGAAGGGACACATAACCAGTTAATTGAAAAGAAGGGTGAGTATTACCACTTCTGGGAATTACAGTTTCATTAGATAAAGTGAAATTGTTTTTAAAGACAGTATAAAAAATTTGACAGAAAGTATATAAAGAGTAGTATATAAAAAGAGGGTTAAGAAGAATTGAAATGGACAGGATGATAGGGAGAGAGGAGGTAGCCTTCACCCTGTCTCTGCCCTCTAAGGACGAGGGGAAAGAAGAAATCCTTCCCATATGAGGGGGGAGGAAATAGGTGGGGGTGGAGAATACAGGAACGCTTTAGCACCCTCAATCTTCATCCCCTTTAATGGAGGAGAAATAAAGAGGGAAAGGAGGGAAGGATGAGTAGATTAAAGTGGCTGGTGCTGGTGGTATTGTGTGCGGGTATGTTTTTCAGTTCCGGTGTTTTTGCAGACAGGATAACCATAGGCAGTGAGACAGTTTCTGCAACCATAGATGGTGAGTATGGAGAAGAAGGAGTAGGGGCATATGGTGTATATGTTGAGTACAGTCCTTTAATATATGTTGTTAATCTTACCTTCACAGAGGATGCAGAAGGGTATATATCTGCATCGGATATATCGGCATATGCTTACGGGGTCTACACACCGAGAAAGATAAATAACATTATCCATGATGGTAGTTTGGAAGTTGTAGCAACCGGTGATGATGCATATTCAACAGGTATTTATGGTGACTATACTAACCTTACCTCTCTTAACAACTCAGGAGATATAACGGCAGAAGCAACAGGAGATGAGGAAGCATATGCTTATGGTGTCCATATCCGTGGAGGAGCTTCTGACGGTAATATCAATTCCCTTACCAACAGTGGCAATATTACAGCAACAGCGACACAGACAGGGATGCCAGACGAGTTAGGTAGTGGAGAGGTAGGTGCACTTTTTTATTATTATGATTATGATGTTGTTGCCTTTGGTGTTTTAGCAGAGTCATCTGCGAATAGTGGTTATGGAGATGTAGAATCTTCTGGAGGCAATATATGCTCACTTGAAAACTCTGGGAACATTAAAGCAGAAGCAACCTTAGAAAATAAAGAGGTATATGCTGCTGGTGTTCAGGCATTTTCAGAAGCGATTAGTTATGGAACAGGAATGAGTGCCATATCTTCAGGAGGCAATATCTACAATCTTACCAACAGTGGAGATATCACCTGTCCCTTTTTCTCATCTACCTGTCTCTTATCCAC
>JAOAIL010000040.1 GCA_026414725.1 bacterium | reverse complement strand
CTCCCATAATAAATGGATGGTCATCCTGTGCCCTGAATTCTACATCAGGGATAGTTGCCCAGAGAGGGCAGGAGAGGTCATAACTGTTTACCTGTAAATTTTCCCTTTTGTATCTCTGTGTGTATCTTTCTTCTTCAACAGGGAAGAAGTACTCTCCTCTTGAACTTATACAGGATGCTGTTTCACTTCCATACATTGGTTTTCCAGGAAGCATTAGGTGATACTTCCCATAGTTATGCGGATAGTAGTTCCATCCTGGGATGTCAACAATATCGGCAAGTCCATTTTTTATTGCACTCTCAGGAATATGGAAAGCAGATGTTGTGGGTCTGGACGGGTCTTCCTCTTTACAAATATTATGCAGAAATCTTGCTAATCTTGGACCACTTTCAGGGTCTTCCTGTTCAGGAATTTCATTTCCTATACTCCACATAATAACAGAAGGATGGTTTCTATCCCTTCTTATCATTGCACGCAGGTCCTTTTCAGCCCATTGGTCAAAAATTGTATTGTATCCATTAGGACACTTTGGTTTCTTCCACTCATCAAATGCTTCATCTATCACGAGAAATCCCATCTCATCAGTTAATTCAAGAAGTTCAGGTGCAGGTGGGTTATGACTTGTCCTTATGGCATTACATCCCATCTCTTTAAGAAGTGTAAGTTGTCTTTTTAAAGCGGACTTGTTTATTGCAGTCCCAATTGGACCGAGGTCATGATGCATACATACACCTTTAAACTTTACAGGCCTTCCGTTTAAGAAAAATCCATTATTCGGGTCAAAGAGCAATTCCCTTATACCAAATTTTGTTTCATAACGGTCCATCACATTTCCTTCTGCCTTTATAACAGAGATAGCAGTATAAAGAGCAGGATTGTTGATGTCCCACAGTATAGGAGATGTGATGAAAACTTCCTGCTTTATTGTCTCTTTTTTGTTTATCTTTATTCTGTCTATTGCCGATGCAATCTTTAATCCATCAGGTGAAATAATTTCTGTTTCTACCTCTATCTGTATTTCTTTGCCTGTATGGTTTTCTATCTCTGTTCTAATGTCTATCCTCGTCTCTTTTTCATCTATAAGGTGTGTTGTAATATATGTTCCCCAGTGAGAGACATAGACAGGATTGAGTATAACAAGCCGGACATTTCTGTATATACCTGCACCTGGATACCATCTTGAAGAATGTGGTTTATTATCTACAGAAACAGCAAGGATATTTTCTCCTTCTTTAACAAAATCAGTAATATCAAAAGCAAAAGAGGAATAACCATATGCCCATTCTCCAACAAAACTTCCATTTACATAGACCTTACTGTGGCTCATTACTCCATCAAATTCAATCTGTACTCGTTTTTCTTTTATATCAGATGGGAGATGGAATTTTAATCTGTACCATCCTTTACCTGTATGGGGTAGTCCTCCTGTACTTCCCAAAAGTATAACCTCTTTATCTCCAGATTTCATAACATGAGGGTCGTTATCAGGACTAAAAGGTCCTTTGATTGCCCAGTCATGAGGCACTCTTACATCTTCCCATTTAGAATCATCAAAATCATTTTTTATTGCTTCAGGGAAATCCCCTCTTTGAAACTTCCATCCATATTTCAGTAGTTTTATTTCCCTCATATCAACTCCTTTTTGTATATAACAATAAATGATGATATTCTATTATACAAAAAATAAAGAGGCAAGTAATGAAGATTATTATAGCCCCTGCATCTTATAAGGGTAGTATTACAAATATTGAAGCAGCAGATATAATGGAAAAAGTATGTAGGAAGGTCTTTCCTTCAGCAGAACTTATCTCATTTCCTCTCGCTGATGGTGGAGAAGGAACCATAGATGTAATTGAAAAGATTATAGGGGGAAGGTTTGTTTTTAAATATGTTTCAGACCCACTGGGAAGAAAGATAAAAGCAAAATGGCTGAAGAAAGGAGATACTGCTTACATAGAGATGGCACAGGCAGTAGGACTTCCACTTTTAAAGGAAGCAGAAAGAAATCCTATGGAGACCACAACCTATGGCGTGGGAGAACTTATAAGAAGTGCGCTCCTTTCTAAATGTAAGAAAATTTTTATAGGTGTGGGTGGAAGTGCTACGAATGATGGGGGGATAGGAGCTCTTACCGCACTGGGTATTAAGTTTTACAGCCAAAAAGGTAGGGTGTTTTATCCCGGGCGAGGGAAGGACCTTCTGGAGATAGATAAAATAGATATCTCAGGGATGATACCTGAAGTTAAAAATTGTAGATTTACAGTCCTTTCAGATGTCAAAAACCCGCTTTACGGGAAGATGGGCGCTGCATATGTCTATGCACCTCAAAAGGGAGCCGATAAAAAAGATGTAAGAATCCTTGATAATGGCTTGAGAAATTACAATAGAGTAGTTAAAAAGATAACAGGTATAGATATGAATAAAATTAAAGGAGCAGGTGCTGCAGGTGGTATAGCAGGTGGGTTCAGTGCTTTTTTAGGGGCAGAGATTGTTTCAGGTATAAAGACAGTTTTAAGTATTGGGAACTTTGAAGATAAAATTAAAGGTGCTGATTTAATCCTTACAGGTGAAGGCAGGGTTGATGTCCAGACATTATACGGTAAGTCCATAGGAGTGATAGTAGAAATATGTAGAAAAAATAATGTACCTGTGGTTGTACTTGCAGGAAGTATTGATGATACGGTCTATAGAGATAAGTTGTTTAAAGATGTTATAATCTTAAGCATTGTCCACGGAGTGGTATCTCTTGAAGAAGCGATGAGAAAGGGAAAAGAGAATCTTTCTAACGCTACAGAACAGGTACTGAAGATATACAAAAATGCTTGCAAAAATTAGTTCACTTACTGTCTGGGGTATAGAAGGTATTCCTGTGGATGTAGAGGTTGATATAAGTTTTGGAATACCCACTATTTCTATTGTAGGACTTCCTGACCAAGCAGTGAAAGAAAGCAGGGACAGGATAAAGCCAGCAATAAAAAACTCTGGTTTTGAATTCCCTTCTGATAGAAGGATTGTGATAAATCTTGCTCCTGCAGACCTGAAGAAAGAAGGTGTATACTTTGACCTGCCTGTTGCTGTGGGAATACTTGCTACTGAAGGGATAATTCCATTAAGCCGTACAAATGAATTCTCTTTTATAGGGGAACTTGCACTGGATGGTACATTAAGACCTGTAAAAGGAGTGCTCCCCATAGCGATGAAACTTGCCGAACTTAAAAGCAAAAAGATAGTCCTTCCATATGATAATGCACTTGAAGCAAGTATTGTTAGAGATATTGAGGTCTATCCTGTAAAGGACTTAAGAGAATGTGTAGCATTTCTCACAGGTAAAAAAGAGATAGAACCAGTTCACTGTGATGTTGAAGCACTGTTTGGTTCCAAGAAGAAGTATTCACTTGATTTTAAGGATGTAAAGGGACAGACATATGCAAAACGTGCTATAGAGGTAGCAGTCGCAGGTGGACACAATATCCTTATGATTGGCTCCCCTGGTGCTGGTAAAACAATGCTCGCATCAAGAATACCTTCAATACTTCCTTCCCTTACACTTTCAGAAGCACTTGAGATAACCAGAATACATTCTGTTGCAGGGATATTGAAGGAAGGTATTATAACAGAAAGGCCATTCAGGTCTCCACACCATACAATATCAGATATTGCTTTGATAGGAGGAGGGAATATACCGAGACCCGGAGAAGTAAGTTTAGCACATAATGGCGTTTTATTTCTTGATGAACTTCCTGAATTTCACAGGGATGTCCTTGAGGTTTTAAGACAGCCCCTTGAAGATGGTAAGGTAAGTATCTCAAGGGCAAGGGGAAGGATGGAGTTTCCCGCAAGGTTTTTGATGGTTGCTGCGATGAATCCCTGTCCCTGTGGCTGGTATGGAGATGGTGCAAGGCAGTGCAACTGTAATCTTTCACAGATACTTAAATACAGAAGGAAGATATCAGGTCCACTTCTTGACAGGATAGATATTCATATAGAGGTATCCAGTTTACCTGCAGGTGTAATCCTTAAAGAGAGGGAAGAAGAACCATCAGAAAAGATACATAAATCCATCTTTCCTCCACCGATATCAACCAAAACTACTCCTAATTCTTTTTCTGTCTCAGTTAAAACTGAAGTAGCTGAGGCTAAGCCTGAAAAAATAAAACCGGCATTAACAATTCCCAAA
>JAOAIL010000039.1 GCA_026414725.1 bacterium | reverse complement strand
GTCGTCCTGGGTGGCTTATTGAGATAGAAGGTATAGCAATTATCCCTTTTTCAAACCATTCCCTACCCTCTTTTTAACCCATTTCAGGTATTTATCCCCTATTTTTCTCTCCTACCTATCCTTGACACTTATGAAAACTCTGGGTATATTAAAAATGAGAGATAATGAATAAAAAAAATAAGGATGTTTGGTTTTTCCTAAATTTCTTTACAAATCTTATTATACTCACCGGTATATGCTGTTTCTTTTGCACATCAGAACTACTGGCAGACACTGTTATTCATATAGGAGTGTACGAAAATCTTCCTAAAGTTGGTATATCTCCATCAGGAAAACCAGAAGGCATTTTTATTGATATTATTGAAGAGATTGCAAAAAAAGAGGGCTGGAGGATTGAATATGTGAAAGGAACATGGGATGAAGGGCTTGAAAGGTTAAAAAAAGGCGAGATAGACCTTATGCCTGATGTGGGTTACAGTCCCCAGAGAGCACAGATATTTGTATTCCACAAAGAGCCAGTACTCACTGACTGGTTTCAGGTATATGCACAAAAAAATAATAATATCCGTTCATTACAGGATATTTCACACAAAACTGTTGGTGTTCTTAAAGGTTCTATACAGGAAGAGGTATTAAATCAACTGAACAAAGATATCTCATTGAATCTGATATTCAAACCATTTCCCAGTTATAAAGATGTATTTGAAGCACTACAGCGAAAAGAAATAGATATCCTTGTCTGTAACCGATTTTATGGATACAGACACGCCAGAGAATATGGGGCTGAAGAAACAGGCATTATTTTTCATCCAAACCCTTTATTTTTCGCTGGTTCAAAATATACATCCCCTACCATACTTAGCGATATTGACAGACATCTTATACAGTTAAAGAAAGACCCTGATTCGGTTTACTATCAGACAGTAAGACGATGGACACCAGAACAGGTAATTTCAGTAGTACCTGCCAGGATAAAAAAAATAGGTATTGTTATGGCAGGAATACTTTTGCTGAGTTTTGTATGGGGATGGACACTCAGAAGGCAAGTAAGAATAAAGACCAGAGAACTGAGAAACAGTAATGAGGAGATTGCTACCCTTTATAAAAAACTTAAAGAATATGCTGAACAACTGGAACAGAAAGTAGAAGAACGGACGAAGGAATTATCTCTACTGACAGAGGACCTCCGTAAAGCGAAGGAAGAAGCAGAGACAGCAAACATGGCTAAATCCGCTTTTCTTGCAAGTATGTCTCATGAACTAAGAACACCTCTTAATTCCATTATTGGTTTCACAGGACTTTTACTACAGGGATTAGCCGGACCCTTAAACGAAGAACAGATAAAACAACTACAGATGGTTAAAAACAGCGGACAGCATCTTTTGTCTCTAATAAATGAGGTTTTAGATATCTCAAAAATAGAAGCAGGACAGATTGATATTAAGCCAGAAGTATTTGATATAACAGAATCTGTTAAAAAAGTAATAGAAACATTAAAACCAATGGCTGAAAAGAAAAGGTTGTTACTTACCTTTTATATATCGCCTGATGTAAGGATGATTAACAGTGACCGCAGGCGAATAGAACAAGTCCTCATAAATCTGATAAACAATGCTATTAAGTTCACTGACCGTGGAGCAGTGCATATAGATGTCTCTGAAAATGAGAATGGAGAAATAGTTATAAAAGTAGCAGATACTGGTATAGGATTCAAGAAAGATGATATGGATAAACTATTCAAGCCGTTTTCTCAGATTGATACCGGACCTGCACGTAAATATGAAGGAACAGGGCTCGGTTTACACATATGTAACCTTTTAATAGACAGATTGGGTGGTAGTATTTGGGTAGAAAGTGAATGGGGCAAAGGAAGTACATTTTATGTAGTGTTACCTGTTAATTTAAAAGGAGAAAAATGAGTAAAGTTCTTGTAATTGAGGATAATAACCAGAATCTTTATCTTATTACATTCCTTCTTGAAAAAAATGGTTTTGAAGTTATACCTGCAAGAAATGGTTATGAAGGAATATTACTTGCAGAAGAAACATCACCTGATGTAATTTTACTTGATATACAACTACCACAGATGGATGGTTTTACAGTCATAAAAGAATTAAGAAAAATCCGAGCATTGAAAGATATCCCTATTGTCGCAGTCACATCCTATGCAATGGTAGGTGATAGAGAACGTGCTTTAGAATCAGGTTTTGATGCCTATATAGAAAAACCCATCAATCCGGATACATTTATATTAGAATTAAAAAACATATTGAAAATTCACAGAGAGAGTTAAAATGACCATACTCATTGTTGATGATAATGAGCAGACCCTTTATCAGATTCAATTAGTACTCAAAAGTAATGGTTATAAAATAATTACTGCTACCAATGGTTCTGAAGCACTGGCAAAAGCAAGAAAAAACCCTCCTGACCTTATCATTACAGATATTCTTATGCCTATTATGGATGGATTTACACTCTGTCGTGAATGGAGAAAAGATGAAAAACTAAAAAATATCCCCTTTATCTTTTACACCGCCACTTACACACATGATGAAGATAGAGAATTTGCGTTAAAACTCGGCGCCGATGAATTTATCACTAAACCATCAGAACCAAAGGAATTTATCCGTATAGTTCGTGATGTTATCAATAAAGTTCCATATTTACCACGTCCAAAAGAGATTGAACCAGGATTAAAAGATGAATCTGTATATCTGCAGGAATACAATGCAGTTCTTATCCGTAAATTAGAAGAGAAGATGCAACAATTAGAAGAAAAGAACAGAGAACTTTCAAGAAGCAGGGACTGTATTAAAAAAGGTTGTATTGAAACCGTCCAGCGTCTTACCATTGCTGCTGAGTACAGAGATATACATACCCGTCCACATCTTAAACGTATTGGTTTATATGCAAAGGTAATAGCTGAAATTATGAAACTTCCTTATAACGTAATAGAAAGTTTATACATAACAGCACCTATTCATGATTTAGGAAAGATAGGCATTCCAGATGCCATCCTGTGTAAGCCAGGACCATTAACTCCTGAAGAATTTGAAATAATTAAAAAACACACTTTATTGGGAGCAGAGATTTTAAAAGGTTCAGAATCCGAAATACTCAAAATGGCTGAAAAAATTACACTTTATCACCATGAATGCTGGGATGGAAGTGGTTATCCATATGGGTTAAAGAAAGAACAGATACCTTTGGAATGTAGAATAGTTCTGCTTATTGATAGGTATGATGCTATCCGTAGTGAGAGACCATATAAATCTCCTTTTGACCATGAGACCGCATACAGAATAATCACTCAAGGTGATGCAAAATCAAAACCAGAACAATTTGACCCTCAAATTTTAGAGATATTCAAAAAATATCACGAGGAGTTCAAAGAGATATTTGATAAAAACCAATGAAAGGCAATTTAGAAAAATTCATCGGGTATTTTCTGACAGTGTTGCTTTTACCTTTACAGATGGTAGGCAATATTCCCCTTTCAGGTTTTAATGAACCTTCCGGGATTGTTTTTCATTCACAACTTAAGACACTTTTTGTTGTAGGAGATGAAGGAGATATATGTGAAATTTACCCGGATGGTACTTTAATAAAGCAAAAACGGATTCGGAACGCTGATTTTGAAGGTATAACATATAACCCTTCAACAGGACTGTTATACATTGCAATAGAAGGAGAGGAAAAGATACTTGAAGTAGACCCCGATAATTTTGAAATTCTACGGGAATTTACTATAGAAAGAACTTTTAATGGAAAAACAGTCCTTAAATCCGGAGGAAATGGTATTGAAGGAATTACTTTTGTACCTGACAAACACCATCCGGAAGGAGGAACATTTTATGTTGCTAACCAGAGTTTTGACCTGACTGATATGGAAGACCCATCTGCTATCTTTGAAATTGAGGTGCCACTAAAGAGTAATTCTGCTGTAAATTCAACAGCAAAGATTATTAGGTCCTTTTTCCCCGGCATAATTGATATTTCCGGACTTTGTTATGATGAGTCCTCTGGATATCTGTATGCTATCAGTGATATGACAGATACCCTGTTTAAAATGACAAAAGACGGAGAAATTCTAAAGGTATATAATCTTCCGGGAATAAATCAGGAAGGAATTACAATAGACACTGAAGGTTTTTTATACATCGCCCAGGATTCAGGAGGAGTTATAAAAATTAAGTGGAATAGACATTAGCAATAGGTTTATAAAAAATGCCGGGAGAGGGAGTCGAACCCTCACGGGTCGCTTCGCTCCTCAGGAGGGGGTGCTTCCCCCTTCCTGATATAGTC
>JAOAIL010000038.1 GCA_026414725.1 bacterium | reverse complement strand
CCTCAAGGGAGAGGGTGGAGGAGAATACTCACCTTTTATCTCCTGCCATCTACCGTTTTTAATATTTGGCAAAAAGCCATGTTCACCGTTGGGAAGGTCAGAAGATATAACCTTTTCAGGGATTTGATAACCATACTTATCCGTAAAAGAACACCCCTCTATAATAAATGAATTATACTGTCCTGTCTGGCCAAGAGATGGCTCTTTGAAACTTAAAGAAAATGTCTTTATATTCCCTGAAGCACCATCTAAAATTTTTGCTGTTTTTATCCCTGATGATGTAATTGACTGAGTTTGTCCTAACTGGATAGATGGGAAAACAAGTAATGGTGTTAAGAGAAATAAAACAATTGGCAACAGTCCTTTCTTCTTATTCATTCTTCTTTCTCCTTTTTGTTTAAAACTACTTCATTATACCTTTTATATTATGACTATGAAATAAGCAATAAGGTTTATCCCTTTTTTACCTTCACCCTTCCTCTTCATTTCCCTCTCCCTTAGAGGGGAGGATTGTTCTTTCTTTCCTCGCCCTTGAGGGGAGAGGGACAGGGTGAGGGTGAAACATTTATCCTGATTATTATCAGTTCCCCTGTGTGAAAAGGTCTGGCTCTTCTGCTTTATAATCTCCGAGATACTCCTTTTCCCATAATGGGTCTGTATATCTCCTGTAATGTCTATTATATTCAGGCATCTTACCTTCTTCTATCATCTTTAAATAATCTTCAGCCCCTGGGTCAGTAGGAAGTGCTTCTGTCTCTCTCACAATTCTATAAAAGTCCTCAGAGTTATCCCTTATAGCACAGGGAGTAAGTAGATTACCACATTTGTGTTTTGGCTGTTTGAGCCAGTAGTTATCCTGCCATGCCCTTAATCTTGCAAAAAGTGGAGATTTTATTGCATCTGTTATGGTTTTACCTTTTTCATACAGGGTATAGAGATTACCGTATTCTTTGTCCTTAAAAGGTATAAATACACAGGGAGTAATAGTTCCATCCCACATTATATAGAAATATCCGCCACCCCTCGCTGCAGCCATACAACCATCAGAAGCAGTCCCTGAATTCCAGAAGTCCCCTATAAAGATCTTTTTCTCTTTCACCACACTCCATATCCTTTCAAGCATCTTATACCTCTGTTCAGGAGTTACCATAAGTTCAAAGTTTGGCTTTCTTCCTATAGGCATATACTGAAAGTACCATCCATACATAGCACCCTTTTTATTAAAATAAAAATCCAGAAACTCATCAGAAAGTAGAAGTTCTGCATTGTATCTCGTTGGTGTTGCTGATATACCAAAGGGCACTCCATATTCCTTCAAATTATCCATTGCATCCGTAATCCTTTTGAAAGTTCCTTCTCCTCTTCTATCATCTGTTTCTTTTTCAAATCCCTCAATAGATATAGCAGGAGTAAAGTTTCCTAACTCCCCGAGCCGTTTTGCCACATCTTTTGTTATGAGTGTTGCATTGGTATAAGCCATGAAATAACAGTCAGAGTGTGTCTCTAATATATCAAATAGTGTCTTTCCACTTTCCCTGTACGCAAACGGCTCTCCACCTGAAATGACAAAAAAGTATGCACCAAACTGGTCCTTTATCTCTCTTATTACTCTATCAAAAACATCATACCTTAAGGTATGCCTCTGATATATCTCTCCCGCATAACAACCCTTACATTTCAGATTACATACATTGGTAGGAGAAATAGTTACAAAGGAAGGTGGTCTGAACCCATGCTTTTCTTCAAATGTATGCCTTACATATACCCCCTCCACCATTACCTTGCTGATTAATATGTCTGCAAGTGCTCTCATACACCTTGGAGATATTGCCTTTGACTCAAACGCTCTCTCAATGGAACGGAGAAGGGCACTCCCCATATAATACCTTTCTTCCTTTACTTTATCGGGTCTATCCAGAGATTTAAAGGACAGTTTATAAGTAGCCCTCTCCAGAGCATCTATAAGATACTTCCTCGTCAGCGGACTCCGTAAACCAACACTTAACATTGTTGTAACAAACTTCTGAGATGGTCCTTTTTCCATTACATTAAGGAGTTTGGATTCCATATTAATCATAGGAACCTCCTTTTTACATCTCAAATAACAGTAATGTATTTTACCACAAAAGCCCTCTATCTATAAACAGTTGTGATAAATCCCCCTCCTAAAAGAACATCTCCTTCATAAAAAACTGCTGCCTGTCCGGGTGTAATAGCCCACTGAGGTTTATCAAAAACCACCTTTGAATAATTATACCTGTCAGGCGGATATATGGTAGCAGGTGATTCTGTATGTTTGTACCTTATTCTCACATATGCTTTGAGTGGCTCTTTTATCCCTTCAATAGATACCCAGTTAGGTTTTTCCACAAGGAATTCACTTTTATAAACCTTTCTTTTGTCTCCCACTACAATTCTGTTATGTTTTGTGTCTATCTCTATAACATAAAGGGGGATTCCCTTAGCAATTCCCATCCCTTTCCTCTGTCCAACAGTATAAAAGACAATCCCTTTATGTCTTCCTATAACATTCCCTTCTATATCTAAAATATCCCCCTGTTTTTCCTTACCTGAAAAAAATTTTTTTATATCTCCATCTATAAAGTCCTGGCTCTCTTCTTTATCACTTACAGGCAGTTTATACCTTTCTGCTATACTTCTTACCTCTGTCTTTGTATATTTTCCCAGTGGAAACATTACATTTGAAAGTTGTGTCTGCGTAAGTAAAAAAAGAAAATAACTCTGGTCCTTATTTTTATCCATCCCTTTTTTAAGAATGTATCTTCCTTTTCTTCTGTTATACCCCACATTCGCATAGTGCCCTGTGGCAAAAAAGTCAAAACTATCCATCTCTCTCATTTTTTCAATTAGAATCCCGAATTTTATATATCTGTTGCATACCACACAGGGATTGGGCGTCCTTCCTTTGATATACTCTTTCTTAAAGTAGTCCAGAACCGCATTAGAAAATTCCTTTACAAGGTCAACGATATAAAGTTTTATACCCAGCATCTCTGCAACACTTTTTACATCTTCAGTATCTTTTCTGTCAGGGGAAAAACAGGAATGTCCTGAAATGAACCCTTTATACTTTTCATCCCAGACCTTCATAAACACACCACTAACATCATATCCTTCTTCTTTCAGTAGAAGTGCAGACACAGAAGAATCAACACCACCACTCATTCCTACAAGTACCTTCTTTCTCATTGGTTATAATGTGTGTGAAAAAAGTTCAGTCAACAGCAACAACCTCTTTCACTTCTGGCACCCTTTCCTTTATAATTGCCTCTATCCTCATCTTCAGTGTAAAAGCAGAAAAGGGACATCCCTTACAACTGCCCTGAAGACGGACACTCACCTTACCTTTTTCATCCACATCCACAACCTCACAGTCACCACCTTCTGCCTGCAAGAATTTCCTTACATCCTCTAATGCCTTCTCAACCTTTTCCTTCAGTTCCATTGTCTCTCCTTATAATCTCAGGTTTCATTCTTTTACCTGTCTCATTCCCTTTTTTCAATCCATAATACCAGAATGCTGTAAACACAGAAAGAAATATTACCATCTTTAAGGAAAGAAAGGGGACATAATATGCTGATATAATTCCTGTAATAAAACCTATCACTGGTAAAGCATAAATAAAAAAGACCCCTTTTAACAATCCACTATCATCTATCCTTACTATTACACTATCTCCCACCTTTACCTTTCCATCATTTGCTGCTTCAAGAAAAAAGAACCCTTTCTCTTTTCTACATAAACAGCAGCAACCACAATGCCCCTTGTCCTTTCTATCTACCATAACTATCACTGTATCTCCTTTTACTTCTACTGCTTTACCCTTTTCTTCCAGCATTTCTTCTCCTGTAGTCCTCTATGGCTGCTTTAAGTCCATCTTCTGCCAGGACCGAACAGTGCATCTTTACAGGTGGAAGTCCTCCGAGAACATTTTCCACATCCTTATTTGTGAGTTTCTCTGCTTCTTCTATTGTTTTCCCTTTTACAAGTTCTGTAAGGACTGATGATGTTGCAATGGCTGCACCACATCCAAATGTCTCAAACTTTATGTCCTCTATAACATTGTCCTTTACCTTAATGTATATCTTCATCACATCACCACAGACAGGACTGCCAACAGTACCAACACCATCTGCATCCTCTATCCTCCCCATATTTCTCGGGTTTTTTAAGTGTTCATATACCTTTTCTGTATAGTCCATTTCTTTCCTCCTTCTTCTTTTCTTCCCTCTCCCTTACTCTTCTTTTCCCCTCTCTCAGAGGGGAGGGGATTAAGGGGAGGGTGAAACCTTTGCTTACTCTCTCCACCCC
>JAOAIL010000037.1 GCA_026414725.1 bacterium | reverse complement strand
CACCAACTCGGCGTGCTATACAGTGCTCCTTACCTGTTGCACCAGCACCCCTCTCTCCTAAAAGGAAAGGGATATAGCAAATCCTCCCCATATGAGGGGGAGGAATTAGGTGGGTGGAGAGCGTTAAAAAGGTTTCACCCTCCCCTTAATCCCCTCCCCTCTGAGGGAGGGGAGAAAGAGGAAATCTCCGCTAAAGGGAGAGGGAAAGAAAAGAATGGGAGAGAGAAGAGATTTAAATTATGGATGTACCCTATCTGTACGAGGTATTGACAAAAATAAAAAAGTGTGGTAGTATAAAAAAATGAAATAAAAAGTACCGGGAAAGGTGCTTTATTTCAAAGGCGAGTTTTGGACAGAGGCGTTCTTTACGAACGCCTTTTTTTATTGGTTTAAGGTTTTATAAAAGGACAGAGGGTGTCCTTACCACCGCTGGTGGTGAGGACACCTTTTTTATTTATAAGGGATGGTTATGAATAAGATGATGAAAAGAGAAAAGAGTTTATTCTCAAGGGATGTTATGGAATGGCAGGATATTATTAAAAGAATAGATTGTAAAATTAAGTGTATTGTTAGGAAGGTGGAAAAGAATGGATTATACTTTGATAGAGATGACCTCTATCAGGAGATATTATTGCATCTCTGGTTGGATTTTAAAGAGGGAAAATTAGATGATAAAACAGATAGTTATATATTACAGGGCTGTTATTTTTACATTAAGAATTATATCCGTAAAAATCGTGAGAGGTTTAATATAATAAGTATTGAAGAAATAAGAGCGCAACACAATAATTGGGATATACCAGAGAATCAAATGGTAGATGATGAGACAATTATTGACCTGATTGAAAAAAGTGGGATATTTAATGATAGGGAGAGATATATAATTTATTTACTCTTAGAAGGATTTACAATAAGAGAGATTGGAAATAAACTCGGGGTTTCGCATGTTATGGTAATTAAGATAAAACATAGATTAGAAACAAAACTTAAATCATATTTCAAAGATACAGGGGTTACCATTGCAAAAGAATTTTTACTTGTATAATTATAGGACACATTGAAGTTTCTTTTACTATAATTATTTCAGGTCAAGGAGGACATAGATATAGCATAGAGTGCTATCACAAAGATATTGAAGTATAAAGGTGGACAGTGATGTCTTGTATCCCCTGATGGGAGACAAGACATTTTTTTTTTAGTTTTTTAGCATAGAAAGGAGAAGAAGATGATAATAAATAACAAAAAAATTTTTATGAAAGTATGTTTGATATTTTTATTTGGTATTGGTTTGAGATTTGCTTATGCCACACCCTCTACTCATATCTGGGCACCTTCTACTGATATACAACCATTTGGTAGGTGGCATATTACTTCAGATATTTATATACCTTTAGAAAATGATGAAGAAGGTAATGTTTTACCTCCTGTTACCAATCTTGGCTTGACAGTTGGGATTTTACCTTTTGAGAGGTTCAATATGGAACTTGGGTTTGACCATAAAGCGGGTCTCGGAGATTTAGATGAGTATCCATTTTACTTCAACGCAAAGGCAGGTATTCCAGAAGGGAGTTTTGGAAGGTTTTTCCCTGCTGTTGCTATTGGAATATATGATGTTGGAACAGAGCATAACCAGACCGACTTTAATATTGTTTATTTAAAGATAGCAAAGTCAACCCTGTTGGGTAGGTTTTCAGCAGGATACTTCAGTGGAAATTCAGAATTGTTGCTGGATGAAGAAGGTAATGTAGATAATGAGGGTATATTTGCTGCCTGGGAAAGGGTTATGAAAGAGATTTCTGATAGATTATGGATTTGTGTGGAATATATGGGAACAGAAAGTTCTTATGGTGCATGGTCTTTCGGATTTTCCTATAAGTTTGTAGATGATGTTTCAATTCTCTGTGGATATAACATATACAATAACGAGAATATAGCAGATACATTTACTATTCAAGTAGATATAGATTTTTAAAAAAGGAGGATGATATGGATATGAAAGTAATTATTGATACCATCTGGGTTCTGGTTACTGCAAAGTTAGTATTCTTTATGAATCTGGGGTTTGCTATGGTGGAGAGTGGTTTTACACGGGTAAAAAATTCTGTGAATATACTCTCTAAAAACTTCATAGTTTTTGCTGTTTCTTCTTTAGGTTTTTTATTTTTAGGATGGGGATTGATGTTTGGAGATGGTAGTCCTTTTATAGGGCTGAAAGGACTATTTTTCTTGACAGGACCTGATAATTCTCCAGCAGTGGGGGATGCATATAAAGGTGTTTATTCAGCAATTTCCTGGACCGGTGTCCCGCTCTTTGCAAAGTTCTTTTTTCAACTGGTATTTTGTGGAACTGCGGCAACAATAGTTTCTGGTGCAGTGGCGGAAAGGATAAAATACAAATCATTTATTGTTTTTTCCTTTTTTATGACGATGCTTATCTATCCTGTTGTCGGACACTGGATATGGGGAGGTGGATGGCTTGCGCAGAAAGGTATGTTTGATTTTGCTGGTTCTACTGTAGTACATTCTGTTGGTGGCTGGGCGGCACTTGCAGGTGTTTTGTTATTAGGACCACGTTTTGGGAAATATTCTAACAATGAAATAATTCCTATACCAGGGCATAATATCCCGCTGGCAACACTCGGAACATTTGTCTTATGGTTTGGTTGGTTCGGGTTTAACCCCGGTTCAAGTATGAGTGCAGACCCTATAATGATAAGCCATGTGGCTGTGACTACAAATACTGCAGCAGCAGCAGCGATAATGAGTTCCACACTTATGTCATGGTGGATACTTAAAAAACCTGACCTGGGGATGACACTGAATGGTTGTCTTGCAGGATTGGTTGCAATAACTGCACCCTGTTCGGTTGTCAGTGTGGGTGGTTCTGTAATTATAGGATTAATTGCTGGAATCCTGGTAGTTATTTCAATAATCATTTTTGATAGAGTCAGAATAGATGATCCTGTTGGTGCTATATCAGTTCATTTGATTAATGGGATTTTTGGTACCCTTTGTGTGGGATTGTTTGCACAGGATGGGATTGCCGGTATATCAATTGGTAATGGATTATTCTATGGTGGTGGTATAAAACTTTTTTTGACACAGCTTACCGGAATAGTTTGTGTGGGATTGTACACTTTTTTAGTTTCATTGATAATATGGACCTTATTGAAAATAACAATTGGTATCAGGGTGAGTTTACAAGAAGAGATAGAAGGTTTGGATCTGGGTGAACATGATAATGTTGCCTATCCAGAATTCTTAATCCGAAAACCATACATTTATAGAATAGTTAGTAGTACCAGAGAGCAAAAAGGGGGAACTTATGAAAAAAGTTGAAGCAATTATTCGTCCTGAAAAATTGGAAAATGTAAAAAAAGCATTAACGGAAATTAAATGTAATGGTATGACCCTAAGCGAGGTAGAAGGACATGGTAAACAACAGGGTATGGTTCAGCAATGGCGCGGAGAAAAATACAGGATAGAATTTCTTCCAAAAATCAAAATTGAAATTGTTGTAAAAGATAAAGATGTTGAGGGTATTGTAAAGGTGATAGCAGATGCTGCAAGAACAGGAGAAATTGGGGATGGAAAAATATTTGTGATTCCAGTTGAAAATGCGATTAAGATAAGAACCGGTGAAAGAGGCGAAAACGCCATATAAATTGTTTGGTTCTTGACAATTTGAAAATATGTTTTATAATTTATTCAACTGCAGGGTTGCAGGCAGGTCTGAGAAAAAAGAAAGGCGAAGTTGCCCGGTAAAGGCGAAGTTGCTCAACCGGGCTTTTTTGTTGCCCGGAGAAAAAGTTGAAAGAAAACAATTTGTTTAATTACGGAGGGGAAAGATGAACAGAAAAGATTTAAAAAAAGCAGATGTATTAAAACTTGTTGAGGAAAATGGGATAAAGTTTATCAGATTGTGGTTTGCTGATATTACCGGACAGATGAAGGGTTTTACGATAACCCGCGAAGAATTAGAGGGGGCTCTTGAGGATGGAATGGGATTTGATGGGTCATCCATAAAGGGCTTTGCAAGAATAGATGAGTCAGACATGGTTGCGATGCCGGACATTTCTACATTTACAATTCTTCCTTATAGACCAAAAGAAAAAGCTGTTGCTGCCATGATTTGCGATATCCTGAATCCAGACCGTACACCTTATGAGGGAGACAGCAGGTATATATTGAAAAAGTCCCTTGAGAAAGCAAAAGAGAAAGGATATACGTTTTATGCAGGTCCTGAGCTTGAATTTTTTATATTCAAGGATGAAAAGACCACCCAGATTCTTGATGAAGGTGGTTATTTTGACATAATTACTCTTGATGCAGGAAGAGAGGTGAGAAGAGAAGTGATTCTTGCCCTTGAGCAGATGGGTATAGATGTTGAATACAGTCACCATGAGGTTGCTCCTTCACAGCATGAAATAGACCTTCGTTATAAGGATGGCTTGACAATGGCAGATACAGTTATGGTTTACAGAGCTGTTGTCAAAGAAATAGCACAAATGAAAGGGCTGTATGCGACATTTATGCCTAAACCTATATATGGTGTGAATGGTTCAGGGATGCATACTCATCAATCACTTTTCAAAGGCGATAAAAATATTTTCTTTGATGGTAAAGATAAAGATTATCTCTCTGCAGAAGCCAAACAATATATTGCAGGTATCATGAAACACGCCAGAGAGATTACCCTCATTTGTAATCAGTGGGTTAATTCTTATAAGCGGCTTGTGGTTGGTTATGAAGCACCTGTATATATA
>JAOAIL010000036.1 GCA_026414725.1 bacterium | reverse complement strand
TCCCCCTCATCCTTCACCTTCTCCCCCCGTAGGGAGAAGGAAATGTAAACATAACCCCCACCTATTTTTCCTCCCCCTCGTATGGGGAGGATTTTTTATTTTCCCTCTCCCTTAGAGGGGAGAGGGGCAGGGTGAGGGTGATACCTTTCTGCACTCTCCACCCTTAACTATCTTCCTTCCCAATCCTGCATCTTAATACATAAGAACCAGTAGCCATACAGCATCTCTTCATATCTCTCTGGATTTTTAAACTCATTTTTTATATAATTCCAGAATTCTTTTTTATGATTTGGAATTATCAGATGAGCCATTTCGTGCAAGACAACATATTTTATAAGGGTATAGGGCAGGTACTTTAACTTTAAGTTAAAATTGATATTTCCTTTCTTATTACAACTTCCCCATTTTGACCTCATATCTCTAAAAGTAATTTTATTAACCCTTACCCCAATTTTTATAGAATATCTTTTAACTAATCTCAAAACAATCTCTTTTAACTTATCATCTGTCCTTTCACAGATTTTTCTCCCACTATATTTCTCTTCTATCTCTTTAATGAACCGCATCTTTTTTTCAATCCAGTATTTATGCTTTTCAATAATCTCTTCAGGGTTAGCATAATAACCATAAGGTAGAATTAATGTAGGGATTCCTTTTAACTCAATCCTCGGATACTTAACATTCCTTTTTATAACTATGAAATCTTTAACTTCCATATTCCTTTATAAACTCAAACAATCTTTTGTGTAATGTATCAAACTGTTCATAAGATAAGTTATATCTATTTTTAATATCAATACAGATATTTCTCATTTTCTTTTCTATATTTTGCTTTAATGCAGGATTTTCCACCCATCCATCAATCATATCCTCTTTGATTGCATCTTTTATCATTGGCACCCACGACTTAACCTCTTCCTTTATCTGTTCTTTCAATATCATAAAAATTCCATAATCAAAATTATCAAATTTTAATTTAGTTTTTTCTTTTTCTCTTTCCTCTATCTCAGTAATTATTTTTTTCTCTTCTTGAAAGAGTGTTTCAATATCAATCTGTCTTTCTTTCCATCTCTTTATCAATTCAGTAACTCTATCAGCAATTGACTTATAAATAGGGTTCTTTGACTTTTCAACAAGAACAAGTTTGGAGATGATAAATATGATATTTATAATCTTATCTTTCTCTGACGATGTTATATTGCTTTTAAATTTTTCAAGGGTTTTTAAATCAATGTTAAAATCCCTTATCGGTTTTTCTATTTCATCTACTTTTAGATTTTTATGGACAAACTCTATTGTTTTTTGGAAGAATCTCTCAACCAGTTCTTTTTCTTCCTCATCTTCTGTTAATTTTCTATAATAGTCATAAACGGCAGTAAGCCATTTAAATTCGTTTAAATACTTCAATCTTTCTGGATTTGAAGCAAGCAATTCAAACATCTTTCTTGCCTTTTTGTAATATTCAAAAAATTTCTCTCTTACTTTATCATCTTTCAGAATATCAACACACTTCAAAAGTACATCTCTTTCAATTTTATGTTCTACTCCTCTGAATATATCCATAATATCTAATATACACTTCTCAAACTCCTTAAACAGTTTATTAAAATCAATTATCAACCCCTTAATCTCATTTTTATAATAGTCCTTCAGTGCATATCTCAGATGCTTGACAATACCTGCATAGTCAATAATAACTCCTGCTTCTTTAACATCATTATAAGGTCTGTTTGTCCTGGCTATTGTCTGTAAAAGTCGGTGTTTTTTTAACAGTTTATCAAGATATATAACCTGCAATATGGGTGCATCAAATCCAGTGATTAGCATATCTGTAACAACTAAAATCTTGGGGTAGTCCTCGTTTTTAAATTTTTCTACTATATTTTTAACCCTTTTTTCATCATCTGGAAATCCTGGATATTTTTTTATCCATTCACTATAAAACGACTTTATCGGTTCCTTATCGTCCAGTCCAAAACTCATAACAACTTCCGCATAGTTTTGTGGCAGATATAAATCCAGATATTTCTTATATAGGACACATGCCTTTCTGCTACCACATACTACCATTCCTTTGAATTTACCATCTATATTCTCTTTAAAATGCTTGGAGATATCATTACAGATTGCTTTAATCCTATCATCTTTTTCAAGGAAAAGGTTGATATAGTTGAGCCGTTTACGGACTTTTTCACTTATATCAGGATGTAAGTCAATATCTCCTTTAAACTCATCTTCTTCCCACTTTTCAATGAACAACTTAATATCATCCTCTTTCATATGCAGGTGTTCTAATCGGGTCTGATATACTAGTGGTAAAGTGAAATTGTCCTTTTGGGACTGGTCAATGAAATATTTATCAAGATAACCTTCATCTTTTAACGGATAACCAAATTCGTTGTATGTGTTTCTTTCATTTTCTGCAATAGGTGTTCCTGTAAACCCGAAATAAAAGGCACTCTTAAGTGTATTTTTCATACGAGCCGCAAGAAGTCCATATTGAGACCTGTGAACTTCATCAAGAAAACAGACAATATTTTTTCTTCCTGATATTGAATCAGGTATCCTATCTGGTAAAAATTTCTCGTCAGGTCTAAACTTATGGATTAAAGTTAGAAATACTCCTCTTTTACCTCTGAAGTTATCATATCTAATGATTTCCTTTAAGTACCCTACACTTTCAATTACCTCAAAAGAAAAATTAAGTTTTAGAGAAGATAATTCTTCCTTCATCTGTTCTTCAAGTTCTTTTCTATCAACGATAATAAAGATGGTAGGGTTCTCAAGATATCTTTCACAATAAAGTTTGTGGGTAGCGAACAGAATTGTTAATGTTTTTCCAGACCCCTGCCAGTGCCATATAAGTCCTTTATTTTTTACTTCTTTCCCTTTCAGGTTTTCAATAACCCTGCTATAGATTTTGTTAACAGCCCTGTATTGCATATATCTAGCTATAACTTTTTTAATCTCTCCGTATTGCTCTCTTATGAAGAGGAAGTTTTTTAAAATATCTATCAGGATATGAGGAGTAAGCATCTCAAAAATTGCCTCATCCTCTGGCAGTCCATCTTTTTTCCATATATACACTGGGACATCTTCACTCCACGGGACTACCGGGAAGTATCTTACCTTTTCACAGAAAGAAATACCTATCTGTATATACTTGTAAAGTTCAGGGACAATTTTTTCATAATGTTTAATCTGTTCATATCCGATATACCAGTCAGTTCTTAAATCTACCGGACTCTTACATTCAATCTCTAATACAGGGATACCATTTATATAAAGGACAATATCAGGAATAATTAAATCACTACCTCTAAAATGGACCTGTCTTGAAAAAATAAACTCATTATTATCAGGATTTTCATAGTCAAAAAGATTTATAATTTTAACAATCCTTTCTTTCTCAAACTTTATACCGATGCCATATTTGAGATAATGCAGGATTTTTTTTATACCCTCCTGTTCATTTGGAAGAAGTTTAATCTCATCAATTACTTTTTTAATTTCTCCTTCACCTATTCCTTTATCTCTGTTAATCCTTGTAAGTGCTTCTTTAAGGTTCTCAATCAATAATGGTTCTCTTATACTTTCCCTTTTTAATTCCACTGGTTCAAAAAATCTCCATCCGATTTCTCTTAGTTTTTCACTTACATAGTCCTCAACCAACCTCTTTTCATATTTTTCCATTCTCTCTACTCCTTTTATCATCCCATCTCTCCAGAGAGGAGAAGATGGAACAAAGGTTTGCTGTTGACATATGTTGTCATCTCCTGCAACTCTTGACAAATTATGATATATATAGTATAAATATATTAGCAAGTAAGTCCCAGAACGTGGGCATCCGGATGGTTGCTCGTAAATAGCGTTCTGGGCTTTGCATTTTTTATATTATTTAAATAAAGCGTTTTCTTCAATAATTTTACTTTTAATGATGTTATAATAACTTTCATCTCTATGTTCATATTTTCTGAAGATAGACCAACTTATAAAATCAACTGCCTGTAATGCTTTTTCCTCAGCAGGTGTTTTAATGCTTATATCCAATTCAATGTTATGACGGTTTTTTATCTGATTATTTAGATAATTTTTAAAATTCTCATTTAAAAATTTATTTGTTTCTTTTTTAGAAGCAATTAGTTCTATTTTTCTATAGTCAGATAAAACTTTCTTTGTAAATATCCTATCAAGTAAAATATTAGTCACATAATTATATAGAATTGCTTTTTCATTTTGTAATTTTGTATACACCTTTCTTTTGTTTAAATATATTGCCATAATATAACAATCTTTTTCTGCTAATCTCCTCAATAATCTATGGCGGGTTAATATATTTTCCTTAGTTGCATGTAATTCTCCTCTTTTTCTTTTATATTTTTTTTGTAATTCATAATGTGTCTTCCTAACTATCTTTTCCACAGGTCTTTTATTTTCAATAAACAAAAAAGTTATAACAAAAAAATTGCTTGTTCTCTTTTTTGAAAAATCAAAACCCAAATCTCCAGATTCATCCATAAGTATATAAGCCATAATTTATTCCATCTTGATTTTCTCCACATCTATCTCACCACTTATTATCTTATTCAGCAAACTTTTAAATAGTTCTTCATACAGTCCCTTTTTCTTCCTTTCAAACTCTATCTTCTCATCCACCACCTTTAATATATCCGCTATCTCTTTTTGTTCTGGGAGCGAAGGAAGAGTGATTTTTAAATTTTGTAAAATGGGGATGTTTATACCTCCTTTAAGTTTTCCTCCCTTTTGATATGTTATTTGTTCCCAATATATAGTCGTATGAAGGTAACAATTTAAAAATTCAGGAAGTAATTTTTCTTTTGGTTTTATTTTTATTAAGTAAGAACCAAAGACGGCTGAAGTAACATTTTTAGCAAAAAAACTTTTTCCAGTAGTAGCACCAATTCGTGCTATTAAAATATCTTTTTCTTCTATTCTATATTTTTTAAAATCTTCTGAATGACAATTACAATAAGGAACTAAATCCCAATCGACTTTTTCTTCTTGGATATCTGTAATTCTTAAAAATTTTATAGAGGTTTTTTCTATCAAAGAAGTGGATGTCATTCCATATTGTGGTTTCTCACACACCTCTCCCAGTTTCACTACTTCCCAGTCCTCTGGTATCTCTCCTATTTCTGTCTGTTTTAATTTCCTGTGTCTTCTGAAGGAGGGAGCACCATATCTGAAGAGTTCAGTCATCAGTGATTTTTTAAGTTCTTTTGTCTTCTCAATAATTTTTTCCTGCAAATCTATCCCTTCCTGAATTGTATCAAGAATCTTTACTATCTTCTGCTGTATAGGAAGTGGTGGAATGGGGATATTAATATAGTTTAATGACTTGCCAGCATGTTTTATTGTAACTCCTGTAGTATGTGTCTTGATAATTTGTTGAACTAAATCTGTCTGTAAATAATAATAGACAAAATTTTTTAATAATCTATGGTTATCTTTTAAGATTACCTTTCTTATTCCAGATGCATAAGCT
>JAOAIL010000035.1 GCA_026414725.1 bacterium | reverse complement strand
CATATAACCCGTCTATCCCTTTTGAAATAAGAAACCTTACAAGCCCTTTCAACCGCTTCTCACACATATCCCCTTTCTCATCAAAAGGAGTTAAAAGTGCTGCATAAACACCAAAAAAGTTCTCCATCATTCGTCCATATATTTTACATTTTAATGAAAGATTAATACTTTTAATTGGACACTACTCATTCAACTTTCATAACCACTGTCTTTATCTGGTTCCATTCTCCGGGGATTGACGGACTTAATTCTGTTTTATACCATTTATCTTCTATTTTAACAATAGCGAGATACCTTCCACCTCCTGCCTTACATCTGAACCATGCCCTTCCTTCGTTATCTGTTAAAACACCTTCAGGATTACTTGCCTGTTCTTCCAATGGAACCAGCCATACAGTAGTGTTTATAACAGGCATCCCATTTCCCTTTTCAACCTTGACTATTACCTCTGGACTTATATATGTTGCTTTTACAGATGGAACTTCTGAAAAACTATCTTTAATTGTATTATGCAACTTACTTACATAATTCTTTGGAGCAGATGGGTCAAAGAAATTATACTGACCTGGTGAGTATTGATATAAAACAGATGGTTTTATCTCTTCTCCTGAATATGCAGGATATACAGCAGGATGTGTACTTCCCCAGTGCCAGCCATCCCATATCAACCTCTCTGGATTATAATTAAATGACTCAAGTGAAAAAGGCATAATCCCAGATATTCCCATAGCCCTCCACAGCCGTATCCTCGCCTGTATATATCTGCAAGCACCATTTATGTCTTTCCAGTATGTGGGCATCGGGTCTTCACCCTTTTCTATCTTCTCCATTATACGCCCCTGAAATGTCCAGGCAACATCTGTACCCAATGATTCCTCCCCTATTATTACCGGCTTACCTGCAAACTTCTCCCGCCAGTTTGTAAGAACTTTTGGTTCCGGATAGTGATAGTTGTATATGTCCACACGAGGGTCTTTTATGTAAAAGACAAGGTCTGAATCACCATGATTATCCAGCAATCGTGTAGGGTCTAAACCCTTAAAAAATGCATTCCAACTGAGTACATACTCTACATCTTTCTCATTCACAGGGGCATTATGCTGAACACTGGTCAGGTTCTCATTATCCACTGACCAGATGACTATAGAAGGATGGTTCCTGAGATATATTACTTGCTTTTCTATCTGCTCCTGCCAGAGTTTCACCCTTTCAGGTATATACTCCCCGGTCTTTTCATCTGCAATATAGAAACCACGTCCTGCTACTATCGGTGTTTCTGGTTCTAATAGGATACCGAGTTCATCTGCTATCTCTGCATATGCATTGTTCTCTGTGCCTCCCTGGTGCCACCTGATAAAGTTTATATTTGTATTGTTCCTCATATCTGCATAGTACAACCTTAATATAAAACGATTAGAGGGAATCTCTCTAAACCTATTACCAGGACTTGTACCCTGCAAGAAAATCTTTCTGCCATTTAAGTAAAAGTCGCCTCCTTCAGCCCATAACTCCCTGAACCCAAACCGTTTATATGCAACATCTATCCTATTACCTGTCTCATCAACCAGTTCTACCTTAAGAAAGTGTAGATACGGCTCATCTATATCCCATAACCTCAATCTATCTCCTACAGGAAAACTAACTGTGATTTTCTTCTCCTTTGTGCATACCTCAACCTTCTCTGATGGGAATCTTATTACCTCTTTACCTCTATTATCCAGTACACTTGTAACTATCTCTACTTCCGCTTTCTTATCAATGGTCTTGTTAAGTGAAAGTTCTACTGAAAGATTCTTCTTCCTTACTGATGGCATTACAAATACATCTTTTATATACAGGTTAGGAGTTACTACCAGATATACATCCTGATACGGTCCTATAGATAGAGGTCTTCTATTCCTCCATTCATGTGCCTGAAACATCACCCCGAGATATTTTCTGACTCCAGGATAATAATACTCAATACTATATCTATCTACTATCTTTTCCAATGGAACATTACCAGGTGTAGAAAAATAAAGAAAACTTCTGTTCCACGTATCTTCTCTGAAATATCTACCATCTCCTTTTTCTGCTACCTCTTCTTTACTTTCCGCTTTTATCCCTACCTCTCTGTCATCAAGATAAAACCAGACATCATTGGGTAGATACCATGGACCTCTTAAAATCTGAATCTTATAGGCATATCCTTTCCAGTGCACTACTTTTTCATCTGTGGGCACTTCTTCTGATAATGCCCTCTTAACCTTCCTCGGAACAATATGACGAAGCACATCCTCACAATAAAGCAACAACTCATTCTTCCCTGGTTTTACTGCATCTGTTATATCTATCTCAAACGGACTTATACCTCCTTCATTCTCTCCACATACCTTACCATTAACCATCACCTTCGCATAGTCAGCAACCGCTTCAAAGAATAAAGATATTCTTTTGTTCCCTACTATAAATTCAGGAATATCAAAATACATTCTGAACCACGCACTATGAGCATTCGCCTTAAATACCTCTTCCCTGAAATCTCCGGGTACAACCACCCTCTGCCAGCCATCTTGTGGCACTTTGTCGCTCTGCCCACCTGCTACAAACTCCCATATCCCGTTTAGACATACCTGATGACGTGGCGCATCCTTTATCTTATTTATATCTGATATTGATACCTGTTGCCCTGATACTTTTATCTCTTCTACAGGTAATGCAGTCCTCGCTCTGGGTCTGGTGTCTATATATCCGGATATCTCATGGATAGGGAGACCTGACCTTACCATATATATCCCTGTGATACCATAAATCCTGTGTGCCTCATCTTCTCCATCAGGTATCCAGTCCACATAAGGATTTGTCTCATAATTGTAGTATCCTATGTTGTCTTTCCCTTTTATCTCTACCTCTATCTGGTGTCTTCCTCTGTTTGCATTCAGATACCTTATTACCTCTTTCTCTGTAAAATCAAAGGTTGTAGCCCACTCATCTTTCTCTACCTTCCTGCTTTTCTCCACTCCGCCTATCCTGCATATTATCTCTCCTTCTTCTCTCGCACTGTATCTCTTTACCTTCACCCGCACACTTACTATCTCACTCTCCACAGGCACTCCACGATATACTCTATAAACCTTACTTTCTCCCTCTCTCCAGTCAAGGGTTAGCACAGGGATATGCCTGTACTCACATAAACTCTCTTTTGTCACCATCCTGGTTGGCTCTTTACCTATCTCTATCCTTTTCTCTGACCCTGTGATGGCTATTAAAATAGGAATTGTCTCTGTATTTGTGCTTTCAAATATAATATCCTTTATTTTCTTACCAGGATAAGGGTTCTCCCATTCAAGTACATAGACACCCACCGGCTCCCGCATATCATTCTTACCAACCCAGGCAACCTTTCCTTTCTCTCCATCCTTACATTCCCACCAGTCATTCGCTTCCACACCAACACGTAGAGGTATCTCTGAAATACTACCATCTTCATACCTTATCAGGAGTTTTGCGTATGTATTGTTTGGCTGTACTCCCCACGCACAGGTGTGTAAAAAATATAGATATGGTGCAGTTCTACCTACTTCTATCGGGATACTCCTTTCAGGAAGACAGGGACTGTTCTTGCTCAACAACACTATACAGGATGGTAGCCACTTACCCCATATATCCAGTGTGTCTATGATATAGAAAGGCACCTTACGAAGTACCTGCTTACCTTTAGGTATATACCGCATATCATTATTACCCTGGTCTGTCCAGCCACCTTCATTATCCCCAGGAATGTTATCTTCAAATGTACGGTTGGCTGCCTTGTCTATTGAAATAAAAAAATATCCATCTTCTATAACTGCATGCTCTTCCTCTCTCTTCTCTGCTATCTTACCCTTTACCTCTATCCGCTCTATCAAAGCAGTCGCAGGAGAACTATTCCCGCTATTGTTCACTACCACTGCTACATAATACGGCTTTACTATCTTGAACGGACTTATACCATGCTCTGCTCTAAAACTCTTGGATAAACCATATGGTGTGGAAATATCAATTATTAACTCCTTTAAAGAGAATGTAATGTTTATAACCGTGTTGTTGGGAAGATACTCTACAGCAAATATCTTGCTATCTAAATCTTTTATGTCTTTCTGTACTCCTTCAGGATAAGAAAGGCATATAAGTTGTGGTGGATAAAACGTAAGGATTAACTCAATACTCTCTGGCTCTTCAGATAATCTCGTGTGTCCTTCTGGTAAACAGAAAATCCTCACCGCCCTGTAGGCAGTAATCTGTTTTATCGTTATACTGAAAGAAAGGTTGTTTTCTTCATCCATAACAAATGGTTTTTTCAAAAGGAGTCCGGCATTACCCCAGTTCTCACCAGAAGGTCCTGCAAACTTTACCGCAGAGCCATCCACTGATACAGAACCACTGCCTATTACCTCCCACATCTCAGAATTCAAAGTATTACTATTAAATTCATCTTTAACAACCTCTGCACCTAAAGATGCAGGAGGGAAAGAGACAATCAGCCATATACTTAAACAGAATAAGATAAAAAAAACCCTTCTCATCACTCTCTCCTCAACTGAATTTCATCAGAACTTCTAAAAATTTAGTTCTCAAAATATGGATACTGATAACTCTGGATTAAGTCCTTTTTTATCCATTCTACATGGCCATCCATAAAAAGACAGTTTGCTCCATCGTTATGCCGTGCACCTAAATATACACTATATAAGTTCCACAGAGCATAATTGTCAGGGTCGTAGTACCACCAGTCAAAGTAATATCTCGCTGCATCTGTCACCATTATCTTTTTACTTAAATCATACTTAAACACAGCATACGCCTTTTTATATTGTGCCCCTAAAGTCCTGTTATATCCATAATAACCAAAGTTTTGGTATAGTTCACCTGGTACCCAAGATTGAGTATCACCATACACCAGATCTTTCTTTGGGCAGTGTCCATTCTTAAAGGCACGGTAAAAATTCCCCGGCTCATCTGAACCGTAATAACCTGCCTCCTTTAATATCCACCAGAAAGTCCTGTAGAATAAGAATTGCGGGTCGTTTATAGCATATACATCAGGAAGATAACCACCTGTATCATCTGCATACATATTCATCACCAGCCCTAACTGCTTCAGATTATTTATACATACCGCCTGCCTTGCTTTCTCTCTCGCCTGAGAGAGTGCCGGTAGCAACATCGCAGCAAGAATAGCAATTATTGCTACCACTACCAGCAACTCTATCAATGTAAAACCTCCTAACTTCTTAACCCCTTTTACCACCTCTTCTCCCTCTCTGAGGGTAGCCACTTCTGTATAGGAAAGTGGCTACCCTCCTGTTTACATCACATTAAATTTAATCATAAGAAAAGTAGGTATACTGATAGTTCTGGATAAAGTCCCTCTTCATCCATTCCACATGACCATCCATATATAGACAGTTAACTCCACCATTATGCCTTGCTCCTAAATATACCCCGTATAAAGAGTATATATCATTGGTATTCCAGACATAATAGAGGTAATAATGCCTTGCTGCATCTACAACCATTATCTTCTGACTTAAACTATTTTTATGCTTAGTGAACGCCTTCTGGAAGTTTGCTCCCATACCATAGTTAAATCCATAATAACCAACATTTTTATACAAATCTGCAGGGTCAGGAAGCCAAGAAGTACTGGTCTGCCCATACTGATAGTCCCTCTTTGGGCAGTGCCCATTCTTATATGCCCGTATGTATGCTCCTGTATCTGTCCCTTGATAATAACCTGCAAGAAACATCTGTCTCCAGAAAGGACTATTGTTGTGTGTTATAACAGTAGGTAGAAATCCACCTGTATCATCTGCATACATAGTCATCACCAGCCCTAACCTGTCTCTTATACACATCT
>JAOAIL010000034.1:301-6493 GCA_026414725.1 bacterium | reverse complement strand
GGTGTAAAGTCATCTAATTCTTTTTGTTTAACTGCTTCAGGGTCATAACGATAAACCCCCTTTTTAACCTTTACTAAAAAACCTGTTTCATGAAGATTTCTAATTGACCGCCAAGTATCTCTCGGTTTCTTATTATGAAGTTTTATATATTGTTCTTCTACCCAGTCAACAACTGTACCATGTGGCATATCTTCGTTAGGATGTGCCTTAAAATATTCAATTAGTAAATCTTTAATTGTTTTTTGTTTTTTTTCCACTTTAAGTGAAGTTTAATTGGTTTATTTTTGCCTCGTTTTCTAATCTTTTGATTGCTAAATCGCAATAAGTTTTATCAATTTCTACACCAATACCTTTTCTGTTAGTCAAATAAGAAGCAATGAGAGTAGTTCCACTACCTAAAAATGGATCCAGTACAGTATCTCCTACGAAACTAAAAAGTTTTATGCATCTAAAAGGTAATTCTATGGGAAAAGGTGCTGGATGTCCTACCCGTTTTTTACTCTCTCCGGAGAAATTCCAAATGCCACTTGTCCAGTTCATAAATTCCTTTTTAGTAATATCACTTTTCTTATTTTCACTCTTTTTTTTCCAAAACTTCTTATACAAAATTAAGATAACTTCAACAGGTGCTATTACATAGGGAGCAGAGGCAGACATAAAAGAACCCCATGCAGTTCTTCTTGATATATTTCCTTCATTCCATATTATTGTGGAGTGATATTTCCAGCCAATCTCCTTTGCAATTTGTGTAATATCAGCATAAACCGATTGTTGTCCCCCTTTGTTTTTATCCAAGGGTATATTAAGACAGAAACGTCCATCTTCTTTTGCTAACTTATAGGCCTTTTCAAGCCAATGCTTTGTAAATTCTAAATAATCTTCATATTTTAAATTGTCAGAATGAGTATTGTAATGAATATCTATGTTGTAAGGAGGAGAAGTTATAATCAAGTCAATTGAATTTGCAGGAATATCGGTAATAGTTAAGAAATTATCATTATATATTACAATATTTTTCGCTTCAAAATAGGGTTTCTTAATAGATAATTTTATGGCTTGGTTATATACTAATATATCTGCCGAATCTTTAATTTTCATATTTATATAATACTTATCATCTTTTAAATAGTCAAACTATATTCCGTCCACTGCTTACTTAGGGGAATCCCAGTGCAGGAACCGGAATATACCCAAAAAGTCGGGGCGCTCGGATTTGAACCGAGGACCTCATGGTCCCAAACCATGCGCGCTAAGCCGGACTGCGCTACGCCCCGAAAATTTTTATTTTTTTATTATACCACTATAAAAAAGACCTGTAAAAATCGTATTATCAATTGAAGAAGGTTTTGTAGAAATACAGATGTACGGAGATTTCAAAACTACCCGTATTTATAAGCGGCCTCAAGCATAGCAACGATATTTTCCGGTGGAACATTTGCCTGGATATTATGTATCTGGTTAAAAACATAGCCACTGCCCTGTTTAAAAATTTCCATCCGCTCTTTAACATGCTGTTCAATTTCATCAGGTGTTCCATTCCCTAAAACCTTTTGTGTATCACAGCCGCCACCCCAGAAGACAAGTTTCTTTCCGAATTCCTTTTTAAGCCGTACAGGGTCCATATTTGCCGCAGATGTCTGGACAGGATTAAGAATGTCAACACCGGCTTCAATAATGTGCGGAATGAGATGATAGATTGAACCACAGCAGTGGAAGAATGTCTTCCATTTAGTATTCTGGTGAATCCAGTCGCATAATTTTTTGTAGTGCGGTTTAATCATCTCAGCCCATAAATCAGGATGGATAAATTCTCCCTTCTGTGTTCCACTATCATCAGCAGCAATTCCCCAGGCAAAACAGTAATCGCCAACTGCTTCTTTTATCAGTTTAAGACAACTGATAGATGCTTCAACTGATTTATCCATCATTTCATGACAGAGATTTTTTTCGGTTAAAAGCATCATCATCCATTCTGTTGGATTTCCCTGTGTAACATTCTCTTTCTTGCTGGTAATTAAACTCAACCCTAAAAAACAGACCCCCAATCCCCATCCTAAAATAGCATATTCAGTATTTTCATAAAGATATTTACCATACTGATGTAGCATTTCTAACTGTTCATCTGGTATGGTGGTAGTAGGATTGAAATTTTCGGGTTTAAATGCACCCTGCCCAAAACTGGTATCATCAAAATAGAAGCCACCTTTAGGCATACGATAAGAGGTAGGAGAACCATCAGGGTTGAGTAAAACCCAGTCCCCATTTTGTTCCTCTTTAATCTTTGTCCCTGGGGGGAATAATGCTGTCTCTCCATTAAAAAGTTTCATTGGAATCCAGTCATCTTCCTTTGCTGTTGACCACCAGATTGCGCTATCTAAATCCAGAGGTACAATATCTATATGAAACCTCTGCCTTATCTCTTCCTCTACCATAGCGAGCATAAATTTTGCGTCAAGAATTTTTGTAGGGTTTTTCAGCCCTATGTACTGTTTAAGACGGTTATAGGCATAGACACTTATCCCGCTGGCTTTCATACCTCCGAGGTCAATGGGTACACGGTCAATTGGCTGAAAGTTTACTGCTCTTTCAACTCTCTCTCGTGATGTCATATTTCCTCCTTCTTTTTTTATTATTCTATCATATTTCTTTAAAACGATGGAACACCTGAGTGTGCTTTATCTCTTATGTTAAAGATAGAAAGAAAAATCCTGCCCATATGAGGGGGAGATACCTGAATTACCTTCTCCCTATAGGGGGAGAAGGTTTAAGGATGAGGGGGAAAAGTACAGCGAAGGTCTCACCCTCACCCATACCCTCTCCCTTCAAGGGCGAGGGGAAAAGAAAAATCCCTCCCCATATAAGGGGGGAGGAAGAAGGTGGGGGTTTAAAGTAGAGGTAAGATTTCACCCTCCCTTATTCCCCTCCCCTCTGAGGTAGGGGAGAATTAACAGCCCCTCTAAGGGAGAGGGGAAATTAGAAAGATTGACGGGGTGGAGAAAAAAAGGTAAGATATGGTATGATGAGAAAAGGATATATATTACTTTTCTTTATATTCTTCACATCTTTTCTTTATGCACATCTTTGTGATAATGTCTTCAGACAGGCGAATTCACTTATAGTAAAACCAGAAACATATTCTCTTGTTGTTAAGGATAGAACCTCCTTTAAGATATTTCTCCAGAATAATATGGATAGGGGTATTGCTGAGATAAGTTTAATCCCTGAAAGCCCTGCATTTGACTTTGAGGTTACACCCAAAAAGATGTCAATCCCTAAGGATAGACAGGTATATTTTGAAGTAACACTTATTCCAAAATCCGGTATAAGAACAGGTAACTATCCTGTGAAGTTCCGTCTTGTTGGAGGGGGAAGAGAATTTAAATCATTTACACTTGAAGGACTTGCAGAAGCAGCGAACAGAGAGAAAAGTACTGACCTGAGTAAATTGCCTGTGGTAAAGTCTACCTACACCTCCCCTGTAATAGATGGTTCCTTTAATGATGAATGCTGGAAGGCATCTACTATACTTTCCAATTTCTGTTCTCTAAAAGGACCAGAAGCAATTTATAAAACATGGGTTATGATGACATTTGACAGGAATAATCTTTACATAGGGGTCTTCTGCAGGGATGAGGATGTAGAAAAACTTTCTTCTGAAGACCGTGTAGAGATAATTATCTCACCAGCAGGAAATGGCAATGGTTTCATTATGTCTTTTTCTCCTTCTGGTACACCAATATATAAGAAATATGATTCAGCAAAACAGGTCTCTCAGTGGGATGCATCAGAGATAAAGTGGGAAGGGATAAAGAAAGAGACATACTGGTCTATGGAGATTGCCATACCACTTCATCTGATTAAGACACCTAAAGAAAAAGAAGTATGGGATATAAGGATTAATAGAATAAAGGCAAGTGGAAATAAAGAAACAAGTTTCTGGGCTATGGATTCCTCTGGATACCACCAGGAAAAAGAGATGGGGAAGGTTGTCCTCTTACCTTGATGAAAAATATAATTTTATTTATTTTTTTTCTCACAGGAATTTCTTTAACTATAGCAGGGGAAAATCTATATGTGGATTTTTCTTATCCTGCTGTAAAAGGTGATTTTTATATAAGTGGAAAGATGTCTTTCCCTCCGGGAACAGTAAATTCTGAGGATAATATCTGTGTAATAGATATTAATACAAAGGAAGAAATATCTTCAAAAATTACCATTACAGATAACTGGCCTGACGGTTCTGTACTTGAAGCAGAGATATTGTTTCCTGCAAACACAGGAAAGCAGAGAAGGTATGTAATCTCCTATGGTAGTGATGTAAAGAGGAGAAAAAAATTCTCTCAAACAGCAGTACTTCCAATAATAAGTGCTTCTATAGGCAAAACACCGCAGACAAGTGAAACAATAGATATTCCTGTAGGAGAACTTCTTGTGAAGGTAGATAAAAGTCCTGATGTAAGATATTACTGGTACGTTGTGCCTATGGGGCTGATTATATTTTTAACTTTATACAGGGCAGTGAAGAATACTTAAAAGGGTTCACCCTCACCCTGTAAGAGAGGATGCTACAGATAGTCCTCCCCATATGAGGTGGGAGGAAAAATAGGTGGGGGTGGAAAGTAAAGGAAAATTCTCACCCTCACCCAGCACCCCTCTCCCCTTAAGGGAGAGGGAGAAGGAGGAAGGACAAAAGGAAAGATGAGAAATAAGGTTACTTTTATCAGGAGAATTGTTCAGATAATATCCCTTATCTTGCTTATATATGGTGGTTATATTTTCAAGACACGGCTACATACAGAAACAGGTAAACCGCTATTTCCTGCTCTGAAACCACCTGAAGGTTCTGTATCCACGACCCAGTTTAAACAGGGCTCTATACTCTGGCCTTCAGGAGACAATCCTGTACTTGAAAATTATCCACCATCGCTTGTATGCAGATTTAATCCCAAAGGAGGACTTTTCAAGGCATGCATATTCCACTTTGTTTCTGAAAATCTTACATGGCAAACACACATAAAATATCTACTACCACACTTAACACTGTTTGCTTTTCTATGTTTTCTCTTTGGAAGGATGTGGTGTGGATGGATATGTCCTATTGGTAGTATCGGTGACTTTATTACCTCTATCCGTAAGAAAATGAATATCCCTGCAAAACGGTTTCCTGATGGGTTCAGGTCTGGCTTGCGGTTTTCATCCTACGGGATAATGGGCATTGCTTTTTTTATTTCAGGTCTTATAGGGATGCCTAACTTCGCAAGATTTCAGTGTTACTGGTTCTTACCTTACTGTCAGATATGTCCTGCACGGCTGATATGTCCTGTGTTCGGGTTGATAAAACCAAACTGGAAGGACTTTGAAACCACCATTACTACAATGTTTACACTTCTCGCATGGATTGTTATGGGTATCTTCCTTGCAGCATTTTATTTCGGGAGGCGGATATGGTGCCATCTATGTCCTGTGGGACTTATAAACTCTTTCTTCAATAAAGGGGCAGGGATTGAACTAAAGAAAAAAACAATAAGTTGTAATAAATGTGGTCTCTGTGCTGATGCCTGTCCTATGGGGCTTAAAGAGATGTACGAGAAGAATTCTGATGGTGTTTACAATCAGAATGGTTGTATTATGTGTTTAAGGTGTGTGGAGATATGTCCGAAAGAAGGATGTCTGTCTGCAAACTTCTTCGGGAAAAAGTTCACAGAGTCAAAATTTAAATAGGAGAAAAGTAATATCCTCCTTAAAGATGAGGACTGACATATCCTCCCTATATGAGGGGGGAATATGTAAGGTGTGGATAGAGAGTATTATTCCTTCTCCCCTCGCGGGAGAAGGGAAGGATGAGGGGGAAAGTAAAGGTTCTCACCCTCACCCGTCTTGCCCTGACGGGCTTCGGTCACCCGCCTCACCAACTCGGCGGGCGTGCTATACGGTGCTCCTTACTCGTCGCACCAGCACCCTCCCCCCTCATATGGGGAGGATTTTTCTTTTTTCTCCCCTCCCTTAGAGGGGAGTAAGGGGAGGGTGAGAATCTTTATTATTTTTGAATAACTTTCCTCATTTTTCTTTACCTGTTATGGTATAATATCAAAAACAAAATTAAAATTTTTACTCTTAATCTTATGTGCCTCGCAATTCCTATGAAAGTAGTAAAGGTGGAAGGAGAGAATGCAATTGTGGAGTGTGGTGGTA
>JAOAIL010000034.1:0-291 GCA_026414725.1 bacterium | reverse complement strand
GGTATTATTAAAGAAATAAATATCCAGTTTTTGAGTAATGTAAAAAAAGGTGATTATGTAATTGTTCATGCTGGCTTTGCTATTGAGAAACTTAACAGAAAAGAAGCGGAAAAAACATTAAAGATTATAAAAGAGATTTAAGGTATATATTGAGCGTAAGTATTAAAAGAGGTAAAATTTAAAATGGAAGGAGGGAAAAACAATGAAAGAGATAATCATCTTTCCAAAGGAGATATTTGAAACAGCAGAAAGTAAAGAAGAATTAGAGGACTATATTATGGTTCAGAATCC
>JAOAIL010000033.1 GCA_026414725.1 bacterium | reverse complement strand
GCTTATCCTGTTGAACGACTGTACAGGTGCTCCCATCCTTTCAGGACCATATTCCGGAAATGCCTGGATATATTTACCTGTAGATAATGCTGCATCACCAAAAAGAAGTGCTGCTGTCTTTGCTCCCTGTCCACCCCTTCCATGCCACCGTATCTCAAAAACCTTCTCTTCCATTATTTCACCTCTCCTTTATAAAAAACTAAAAATACCTTTATCGTGATAATCTCCAACAAAGAGAGAAAATATAATACACATCCCTGTAAGACAAAACTCTTTTCATTATACAACTTTAAAAAAAAGATAGCAAAACCCCAGAGAAGGAAAAAGATAAATAGAAGTAGAACTATATCTTTAAGATTGTTTCTGATAAATACCATACTGGTCTTCATTGCTGTAAAGAGTGGTATATCATCTGATACAATAATAAAGGGTGTATAGAGGGTAAGAAGTAAGAGATACACCGGGAAAGAAATCCATAGTATTGTAAATGTCGTAATAAGCCCTGCGGTAAGAAGGGACGATTCCTTCACAAGTTCAATCATACTTAAACAGAATGAAGAAACTATGAGAAGGAAAAAAAATGCCAAGACCTTATACCACAAAACACGACTAAAAAACCTCCAACCTTTTCTAAAAATCTCAGAAAGTGTAGGATAGCATCCCTGTAGAAACTGGTTGATACCATAATATATAGAGACGGTCAGGTAATTCTCTAAAAGAAAAAGGAGTAAAAAAACCTCCGATATAAAAATAGATTTTCGGGACACCGGGTTAGAATCTGGTTGAGGGATAATAGATGAAGATAGAACAAGATATACAAAAATAATAAAAGAAAGGTAAATCTCTTTTTTTTTCAACATAAATCCGTTTTTTATAATATCTTTCATCTCTCTTTTTCTATGTATTCAACAAGGTAATTAACAACTTTATCTCCCTCCACCTCAACAAACCTGTCTTCTTTCCTTATCTTGACCTCCACCTTTCCTTTTTCAATAAACTTCTTCCCTATCACCACCCAGAGAGGAACACCGATAAGGTCTCCATCTGAAAACTTCATTCCTGCACTTATATCTCTGTCATCATAAAGAACCTCAATCCCTGTATTTTTAAGGTCATCATATATCCTTTCTGCTGTCTCTCTAATAAGTGTATCTTCAGAATTCACAGGTATAACAAGCACAGTAAATGGTGCAACTGATAAAGGCCAGATAATCCCTTTCTTATCATAATTGCCTTCTATAACAGAAGAAACAATCCTGCTTACACCTATACCATAACAACCCATAACTGCTGGCTTCTCTTTACCATCTGAATCTACAAAAAGCGCCTTCATTGCTTCACTGTACTTTGTCCCTAACTTAAAGATATGCCCTACCTCAAGTTCAGGACATTCTCCTTTTGCTACAAACTCTTCAGAAAACTTTCCTCCAATCACACCTGAATCTGCCTGCTGTATAGAACATTCAAGTCCACACCTTTTAAATATCCTTATATATGCCTCCTTCATCTTCTGATATGAGATCTCTAACCCCTTCTCATCCCTGTCAAAACTGTATGCATCCTTCATTAAAAACTCTCTTGCCCGTATTATTCCAAATCTCGGTCTCATCTCATCCCTGAACTTTGTCTGTATCTGGTAAAGGGTTACAGGAAGGTGTTTCCATGAGTTGATATATCTTCTCACAATATCTGTTATTACCTCCTCATGTGTTGGTCCAAAAAGCATAAGCCGTTTATGCCTGTCCGTAAACCTTATCATCTCCTCTCCCATCTCATCCAGTCGTCCGCTTTCCTTCCATAAAGATGCTGGCTGCAGTGCGGGCATAAGAAGTTCAATAGCACCTGCTTTATCCATCTCTTCCCTTACAATCCCTTCTACCTTTTTAAGAACACGATAACCGAGAGGCAGGTATGTATAAACCCCTGATGATACCTTATCTATCATACCTGCTCTGCACATAAGTTTATGGCTTATTGTTTCAGCATCCTTTGGTGGTTCTTTCAATGTGGGTAAAAAATACCTGCTCCATCTCATAAAATTCTCCTTTTTTTCTCTTATCATACACTCTAACTTCTAATATTTCAAAAAAAATTTGACAGAAAAAAATAATAAAGTAAAATAGTTCTATGAAATTAACGAAGTTAAAGAATCCTGCCTTTAGAAAAGTAAAGATAGATAAAAAATTTTACGAGACCCTCTTAAACCACCTCCCTGAAAAGATATTCTATAAAGATATACAATCAAGATACATAATGATAAATAAATCCCTGGCAGATGACATTGGAATAAAACCTGAAGATATAATAGGAAAAACCGATTTTGATGTGTTTCCCCACCACATAGCAGAACAGTACAGAAAAAACGATATAAGGATAATAAGAACCGGAAAAGCCAAACAATTTTTAGAGCCATACTGTCCACCTGGTAGAAAGTGTGTTGTCCAGTGTATAAAAATTCCTCTTAAAGATAGAAAAGGGAAGGTTACAGGTATCCTCGGTATGGCATATGATATAACAGATAAGATGAACCTTATAAAAAAATTGCAGAGGACATTAAAAGATTTCCAGCAGACATTTAATGAGATAATAAAGGCAATTATGGATATTGTAGAAACGAGGGACCCCTATACTGCAGGACACCAGAAAGGGACAGAGAAACTCGCCTGTGCAATAGCAGAAGAGTTAGGATGTTCAAAAAAAACCATAGAGCAGTTAAGGATTGCCTCTGCCATCCATGACCTCGGGAAAATTTTTGTACCTATGGATATACTGAATAAACCAGCACGACTAAACGATGTGGAGTATGAATTTGTAAAGACACATTCTTCACATGGATATAAACTCCTTAATGATATTAAACTACTATCCCACATAGCAAAAATAGTTTATCAGCACCATGAACGTATAAACGGTACTGGATACCCTGAAGGTAAAAAGAATGGAGAGATTTCTCTTGAGGCAAGAATCCTTGCAGTAGCGGATGTTATAGAAGCAATGACCTCTCATAGACCCTACAGACCTGCACATACATTAGAAGAAGCGCTTGAAGAAATAGAAAAAAATGCAGGTATCCTTTATGATAAAAGGGTAGTAAACGCAACCCTTAAACTTTTCAGAGAAAAACGTTTCACCTTCAAGTAAGAAGGTTTTCATTATCTTTCAAAACAGGCAACATAATGTCCACTACCTTTTTCCTTCAACTCTGGAACCAGTTTAAAACATCTATCCTTTCTATAAGTACACCTGTGATAAAAAACACAACCACTTTGTTCTTGTATTCTCCTACCTTCTGAGATATTTACCTTCTTTAAAAAAGATGAAGAGATGAGAATATCTGTATAAGGATGCAACGGCTTCTTCATAACATCATCCCTGATCCCATATTCTACAACTTTTCCTCTATACATCACAGCAACCCTATCGGCAATAAAGTTTATCACCTTTATATTATGAGATATAAACATATATGTCAGGTTCAATCTCTCTTTCAAGTCCACAAAAAGGTTAAGTATTTTCGCCTGTACAGAAAGGTCTAAATTTGAGGTCGGTTCATCACATATAATAAATGATGGAGATGTTGAAAGTGCCCTCGCAATAGCAATCCTCTGCCTTTCTCCTCCACTGAACTGGTGTGGGAAGTTATAAATCCTGTCCTGCTCAATCCCCACCATACCTAATAACTCCCTTACCCTCTCCCTCTTTTCTACCTTATCCATATCTCTTATACCTTCCGCTACTGCATCTGCCACCCTTCTCCTCGGGTTTAATGACCTGTAAGGGTCCTGAAATACAATCTGACATTCCTTCCTTAATTCTAAAAGTTTCTTACCTTTTAAGTCCGTAATATCCCTGTCTCTAAAATATATCGTCCCTTCTGTTAGTTCAATAAGCCCTGCCATTACTTTACCGAGAGTTGTTTTACCACTTCCACTCTCTCCTATAACACCAAATGTCTCTCCTTTATATATCTCAAGAGATACATCATCCAGTGCCAAGATATCATATCCTTTCCTTATATGGTATCTCTTACTTACCCTGTCCAGTTTCCACATTATCTCCATATCTGAAACACCTCACAAAAACTCCATCTTTTTTTATTACTGATGGTTCACTCTTTCTACATATATCCATAGCATAAGGGCATCTCGGATGAAATGCACAACCAGAAGGAAGATTATAAAAATCAGGAACATTGCCCTCTATTGTTTTTATCCTTTCACCTCTATTGTATCTTTCAGGAAGACAGGAAATAAGCATCTCTGTATACGGATGGAGTGGGGACTTTATAATATTTTCTGCACCTGATATTTCCACTATCATTCCTGCATACATCACTGCAATTCTATCTACAAAATCAACGGCAAGTGATATATCATGTGTAATAAACAGAAGGGAAAGACCATATCTTTCCTTAAGTACTTTTAAAAGTTCTATTATCCCGTATGCTGTTGTAACATCAAGAGATGTGGTTGGTTCATCTGCTAAAAGAAGTGATGGATTATTTATTAGAGACATTGCTATCATCACACGTTGCTGCTGTCCACCACTTAACTGGTGTGGATACCTGTAATATATATCTTCTGAAAGTCCCACATTTCTTAAAGCATTCATACATCTGGTCTTCTTTTCCTCTGTTGACAACCCTCTATCCTTTATCGCTTCAAATATCTGACTTCCTGCTGTAAATACAGGATTAAGATAGGAAGATGGCTCCTGAAAAATCATCCCTGCCTTACTCCCCCTTATGCTTCTTAACTCCTCCTCACTCATTCCAACAATATCATTCCCACAGAGAATAATACTTCCACTTCTGATATACATATTTTCTGGAAGCAATCCCATTATAGCCCTCGCTGTGAGTGTTTTTCCGCTTCCACTTTCACCTACCAGAGCAACTGATTCTTTCTCTTCTATGGCAAACTCAACTCCTCTCAAAATCTCTACCTCTTTACCGTATATATCCTTTTTCAGAACCACTTTCAGTTCTTTTATATCAAGTATCTTTCCCATATACATTACCAGTTTTTAGGGTCCATAACATCCCTTAACCCGTCCCCTAAAAAGTTAAATGCAATCACTGTTAAAAAAATAAAAAAGCCGGGTATAAGCATCCATGGTGCTCCTGTAAGAACCCTCAAATTCCCTACAGCGACTGAAAGCATATTCCCCCAACTTGGATATGGTTCCTGTATCCCGAGCCCAAGCAAACTCAATGCTGACTCTCCGAGAATATAATCAGGAACAGAAAGTGTAAGTGCTGTGATTGTATAAGAAAATGTATTGGGTAGAATATGCCTGGTAATAATCCTGAAAGAAGATAGCCCTAATGCCCTCGCTGCCATTACATATTCTTCTTCCTTTATTGAGAGCACCATTCCCCTTATTATTCTCGCGAGGGATGCCCATCCAATCAAACTCAAAATTATAACTATAAGAAGATACACTTCAACAGAAGAAAGGTCTGCAGGAAATACAGCGCGCAATGCAAGCATAAGATAAAAGAACGGGAACATCATAATAATCTCCACCACCCTCATCAGGACTGCATCAACCCTGCCACCGAAATATCCAGATATGCCACCTATGAGAAGCCCGAGTAAAAAAGACACAGCAACCCCTATGACACCTATGGAAAGAGACACCCTCGCACCATAAAGAACTCTGGAAAATACATCCCTGCCATGGTTATCCGTCCCGAAGAGGAATATCTTTCCATCTCCTGCGCCAAAAAGATACCTGTCTGTTTTTATAAAACCGAATATTTTTCTTTCATCCCCTTTCACAAAAAGTTTTAAAGGATATATCTTTGACTTATCCACCTCATACTCTTTAAAAGCAGGATTAACAACCTTTATCCCGTAAACAAATGGTTTTCTTATCTTTCCGTTATGGAAGATATGTGGTAATACAGGAGGACATAGCGCATATTCCCTATACTGCAGGTCATAAGGATAAGGTGCAATGAGATCAGCCATTATAGAAAGGGCATAAAGAAATATAAGTATCCACAAAGATATTAACGAAGCCCTGTTCCTGTATTTAAGCCGTCTTATAAACACCTTCATCTCAACCTCACCCGTGGGTCAGCAAATGCAATGAGTATATCTGCTATAAGATTACCAACAATAAGAAGCACCCCCCCTATCAAAAGCGATGCCATAACCAGATACAGGTCCTGTGATAAAACCGCATCCAGCATCAATCTTCCCATACCAGGCCAGTTGGTTATTATCTCAACGAGGGCAGCACCACTTAAAACAGAAGACAGTGTATAGCCAAATATTGTTATCATCGGGTTTATAGCATTCCTTAATGTATGTTTGAAATAGACCTTTTCAGGAGATAATCCCTTTGCATATGCAGTAATTACATATGGAGCACCAAGAATTTCAAGAAAGTTATTCTTCATAACCCTGTATAGCCCACCGATACCTGCAAGAGTAAGGGCAAGTCCGGGTAGTAAAAGATGCTTGAGATAGTCAACAAACTTCTCCCATCCTGTCGCTCCTATATAAAAAACACTTGTGGTTCCACCAACAGGCAGGATAGATGTCCTGGCAGCAAAGAATACCAGAAGCATCGCTATAAGGAAGGCAGGTAAAGATATACCTATATACGCAAGAAAAGACAGAGTCCTCTCCTGCCACCTTCCCTGTTTAATAGCAGCAAATATACCCGCTGGTACAGCAATCAACCAGGTAAGCAATATAGAAAAAACAGAAAGTGAAAGTGTATTTTTAAGCTTCTGTCTTATAAGAAAAGAAACAGGCACATGATAAGAAAAAGAGACACCGAGATTAAAACGGAAAAGATTTTTCAGCCAGTAGAAGTACTGGATAACAACCGGTTTATCCAGCCCAAATGCCCTTCTCATACTTTCTATGGTCTGGGGAGACACCTCAGGGTTCATCTGCATCTGTGTAAAATAGTCCCCTGGAGCCATCTGGATAATAACGAAAGAGATAAAGGTCATCCCTAAAAGTAGTGGAATAAACTGCAAAAACCGTATCAATATATATCTTCTCATCTCCATTATTTTACTTCTCTCTACCGAAAAATCAACTTTTCACCTGTTATGCCTTGCTTTCTTCAGGAATTTTTCAATCTACTTATCAAAATTTCCGCAAACCTCTTTTGGGTCAAAAAGTAGGGGGGTTTTGCGGGAGAGCGAAACCCTTGATAGACAATGGA
>JAOAIL010000032.1 GCA_026414725.1 bacterium | reverse complement strand
ATTCTTTCTCCACTTCCATCTTCAGATATAAGATTTTTTATTGAAGAGAGGATACCAGTTGTTTCTGTATATAATGTCTACCCAGAGGCAGAGGTTTCTTCTGTTACTTTCAATTTTAAAGACACGATAAAAAGTTTGTGTGAGAGATTATGGGAGGAAGGGAAAAAGAAGATAGCGGTTGTGGTAGGAGCAAAAGGGGGAGAAACGACAAAGAGAAGCAGGGAATATGTAATAGAGGGTTATGAAGAATTTTTTGTAAGAAAAAGAATCTCTTCTAAAGAATGGTTAATAAAAGATGATGTTATTACTCAGGCAGATGGTTATAAAGCAGTGAAAGAATATTGTTCACTTCCAGAATATAAAAGGCCAGATGCGCTGATATTTGTTTCTGTGATGGCAGGGGAAGGGGCAATGAGGTTTATGAAAGAGACAAAGACAGATGGGTGGAAACCTACAGTTATTCCGTGTGTTGACAGGCATATTTCATATCCTTTTTATATTTATCTACCTTATGAAAAGTTAGGGAGTGTTGCTTTTGAATTGTTGAAGAAGCAGATATTTGAAAAAAAGACAGAGAAGATATTTTTACCTGTGGAAGTGGTGTACAAGAGAGAGAATATCCCTGTGTTATCAGAGCCAGGTGGCTCTGTTTAGAATAGATAACAGAAAATGGAGGTGTAAGATGAAAAGATGGAAAGATGCAGTAAGGGTGAAAGGGTTCACCCTGATAGAGTTGCTGGTAGTTGTGGCAATAATTGCAATCCTCGCAGCAATTTTGCTACCTGCACTTTCACAGGCAAGGGCGAGAGCAAGGCAAGCGGTCTGCGTGAGTAATCTTAAACAGATAGGAACACTATTTGCTATGTATATGCAGGATAATGAAGAATATATGCCACCTACATATGTGAAGTTTGCATCAAATCCAAACGGAAGTATTACTACTGAGGCAAGATGGGACAACCTTCTTTATATTATGTATCTCTGGCCAGAAGGTAAAGGACAACTACCCCCACCAGCACCAACGCGCCATGTCTCAGTCCGCAAAACACCCTTCTGGTGTCCAGAGGCACGGAATGTTACCTTCAATATTACGACTGTCTTAGGACTACGGGCTTATGGGGTTAATCAAATTACTCTCTATCAAAATGTACATAGGGCAAAAAAGTATACTATAATTAAAAAGCCCAGTCAGTGTCTTTTAGTCCTTGACAGTGATAGAGATGTAGATGCGGGTGGGAATAACTGGTTGGTTTCACTTATAGGTAACGGATGGTGTGGGGCACCTGGTAAACTCCACAATGGCGGCGCAAACTGTCTATTTGCTGATTTCCATGTTTCCTGGCATAAACAGGCAGAAATAAATAATAGTTATCCTGCCTGGTGGACTCCCACAGGTCAGTAAGAATTTTTGAAAGGAGGTTAGGATGAGATGGAGAAAGATAATATGGGTAGTGTGTCTGTTGTGTACAGGATATCTTTTTGGAAATGAACAGATATCATTAGAACCTTCCTTTTATGCCTCTTTTGAAGATTCTGTCAGTCCTGTAATAGCAAAGGGAAGTAAAGACATACCCAAAAAGTTTATATGGCAGTTTACAGAAGGGAAGAAAGGTAAAGGGCTTCTTGTGAGGACAGATGGGAGTGCTCCTCCTGTATACTACTGGGCAGAAGCAAATGCAAAACCAGAAAAAGGGACAATATGCTTTTGGTTTAAGCCCGATTGGTCCAATGAAGAAGATACAGGAGAAGAATACAGACAGTTTCTAACTATAGGCACTGATGGAGGAACGACTTTTTTGTTTTACTGGCAGAGACAATACCGGGCTATATACTTCGCTACAGGGGGTGTTGACCCACAGGACAGTCAATGGAAGTGGAACTACTCCCCAGGAGGCGCATCACCATTTCTCAAAAAAGGTGAGTGGATACATATGGCGGTTGTCTGGGATAAGGAAAAGAATTATAAAGCGATATATGTTAATGGACAGTTGCTTGCAGAGGTAAAAGAAGGACTGGGTGTATTACTGGGAAAGGAAGCATTTCATGCTAATTATATAATACTCGGTGGCAGGTCAAATACAGAAAGGATTGCTCCGGGGGTCTATGATGAGTTGGTTATATATCCTGAAGCACTGACAGGGGAAGATATACAGAAAGTTTTCAAAGGTATCCAACAGATTTCAATACAGGAAAAAAAAACAGCACATCTGACACCCCTTCTAATTGAGGTGGGTAAACCCAGCCCTCCAGAGGGAGTGGTGGTACCGGATGAGGTTTTTTCTTGTGAGGTTCCCATAAAAAACCTGTTAGATAGAGAATTTGAAGTAGAAATAAAATATCTCCTTCTGGACTATTACGGAGTTAAAAAAGAAGAAAAAACCCATCATCTTTCTTTGAAAGCAAGAGAATCTTTAAAAGATATTGTGTCATTTTCAGTTAAGGACTTCGGACCTTATAAGATAAGAGCAGAGTATGAAGCAGAGATAGGAGGAGAGAAAAGAAGATTTGGAAAAGATGTGATAACCTTCGGGTGTGTCCCTGAAGACCTTCCTAAGAGAGGACCCAAGCCAGACTCTTTCTTTGGACATCATCCGCATATGTTTGGTTCCACAAGAAACCTAGATACATGCAAGAAAATAGGGGTTAAATGGGTAAGATGTTTGGATATGATACAGTCAACATGGTGGTTATATGTAGAGCCATCAAAGGGAAATTTTGAGTTCAGGTTAGAGAAAGATATTGACCTTGCCGCTGACAGAAACATGAACATACTCGGTGTTTTCATGTGGACACCCAGGTGGGCAGCGAGGGTCCCAGATGACTGGCCTGAAGATAATATCTACTATAGAGCGTATCCACCCAAGGACTGGAATGATTACAGAAATTATGTCCAGAAGACAGTACAGCACTATAAAGATAGAATAAAATACTGGGAGGCATGGAATGAGCCACTACATACCGGATGCTGGAGAGGCACAACAGAGGAATATGTAAAACTTCTTAAAATTACTTATGAAACATGTAAAGAGGTAGACCCTGAATGTAAAGTCTTAGGACTTGGTGGAACATCCTCAACTGCCAGAAAGTGGAATGAAGAAGTTTTATCTTTAGGGGCATTGAAATATATGGACATTTTTGATGTACATCCGATATTTGATTTAGAACTGCGTCCTGAACGGGCACAGGCACAGGTTGAGGAGTTCTATGAGTTAATGGACAAATATGGTGAGCGTAAACCTATATGGTTTACAGAAAGTGGACTTCAAAGCACTACATTTTTCTCTGACCTTGAAATTCCACAACTACCCCCAATAGACCAAAGAACCCCACCGCTTAATTATAGAGAAGCAGCAGAACAACTTGTTAAAATATATTGTTCTTGGATGTCTCGGGGAGTTCAAAAACATTTCTTTTATTATATGAGAGAGATGTCAATAGAACCACACCGAGCATATGTTGATTATGGAATGGCAGAGATAACAGGGGTTCCAAAGCCCATGGGATTTTCTTATGCAGCAATGGCATGGCTTTTGGAGGATATGAAATGGAAGATTGAGTGGCAGAGAACAAATGAAAAATCAATATTTATCCCCTATGACTGGAAGACATCTAAATTAAAAACCACAGGAGTACCAAAAGATTTACTGATGAGGGGACATATATTTGAGGGAAAAGATAAAACAATAGCGGTTATATGGGCAGAACCAAAATGTAAGGTGTTGTTATCTCTACCTTCAAAAATAGAGATAAGGAACCTCTTTGGAAATCCTAAAAGTCCTGTCAAGACAGATAAGAACCGTATTTCTATAGAGATAGGTGAAGAGCCATGTTATTTCATCCTTAAGGAAGATAATTTCAAAGCATTATGTAAAATTTTAGAAGAGGCAGAGATTAAAGTGGTCACTCTTCCTGAATATACTGCAGAAAAAGATGAAACCTTTGAAACACCAGGAACTTCTCATATAGATAACTTTCTTATTTCGCAGGAAGCACTTTACTATCAATGGAAACCATTAGACCTTAAACCATTTGCTAACATGGGCTTTGCTGATGATTCTGCAGGAGATGGAAAAGGTGGTTGGACAGATGAGGGACCTAATAATGACCTAAGAACAATGCCTGTTGGTAAACAGAAGTTTTATGGTGTCCCTTTTGAAATTGTTGACCCAATGAAGAACAACGGGAAGGCAATAATTGTTCTTAAATCCAAAAACTCACCCCTTCTCCCTGATGCTGTTAGAAACATTCCCGTAAATAGTAAAGCAAGGGCAGTATATTTCCTCCATTCTTCTGCATGGACAAGAAATGAGCCGTTTGCCAAGTATGTAGTTAAATATGAAGACGGAACTTATATAGAGATACCTATTATAGGCGGGAAAAATATTGCCGACTGGTGGACAGCGCCTTTAAAAGAAGAAGAATCTAAACCTGTACCTATACGGGTGGAACCAGTTCTTGTTAAAAACCCGTGGAGATATATAAGAGTATTTGAGTGGTTAAACCCGTATCAGGAGAAAGTAATAAAATCCATTGATTTTGTCAGTGAGGAAAAGTTAACTATACCTATATTGATTGGTATTACTGTATATACCCTTTAAAAAATAAAAAAACGCAGTAAAAATATAGAGGAGTTTAGGTGGAACCAAAATGGCATATTGCCTTCTGTAATGTAACAATTACAAAATATACAGGGATGCGTTATGTTGATTATTATGACGCACCTGTAAATATGCTTGAGGCACAGATTAAAGCAGCAGAATATGTTGAGAAAAAATGGGGTGTAGGAAAGTTTATTACTCCTTATATAGATTCTCCTTCATCTCTTATCCCTTCTTTTCTCGGTATGGATGTGTTATATCCTTCAGAGGATGAATTGCCTTATATAGACAGTAAAAATCCGTTATTGAGTAAACTGGATGATATAAAAAAACTTTCAATCCCTGATTATAAAAAAGCAGGACTTATGGCAAAAAGATGGGAGGCATGGCAGTATTATAAGTCATGTGGCTATGAAGTTAGATTCTGGGAGACACAGGGTAGTATTATAACCACTGCCTGCGAAATCAGTGGAAATGCAATTTTTGTGTGGTTGATTGAAGCACCAGAAGAAGCAAAGAGAGTGCTTGATTTTATTGTTGATGTTGATAGACATCTGGTTGAGGTAGACAAAAACCTGTGTGGAGAAAACTTAAACGGAACAACATATGATGATTTTTCCGGTCTTCTTTCGCCGGAAATGTATAAAAAATTTGCAGTCCCATATTATGAAAAACTTTATGATGGTAAAAAAACAAGGTATATGCATAGTGAATTACTTACAGCAGAGCATCTTCGTATAGCAAAAGACATGCTTGATATTACTTCTTTCCACGGAGCAGAGGCAAAAAATCTCACTACTGAAGAGATGTATGAGATTATGGGGCATAACTTCTGGGTACAGGTTACTCCTAAACAGATGAAAGAGTATAATCAATATCAATTAGAAGAACAGATAAAAAAATTTGCAAACTGTGGGGCTGCATATGTACAGATTTATCCTGGGAGAGATACCCCTGATATAAATATGGAAAGAGCAATAGAGATTCTTCAAAAAGAGTGTAAAGGCGGACCTGCAGTTTAGACTATACCAGCAACTATACAAAAATTAGCCTGTCAACCCTGTTTCAACCTTCTTTCAATATCTCTCTGTAGTTCCCTTTCCTTTATCTTTGCCCTCTTATCATAAAGTTTTTTACCTTTTGCCAGTGCTATCTCAACCTTTGCCAGCCCTTTTTTGTTAAAATATACAGCAAGTGGTATAATTGTCAGCCCTTTCTCTTCCAGTTTTCTTGATAGACGTTTTATCTCTCCTTTATTAAGTAAAAGTTTTTTCTTTCTTAAAGGGTCTATCTTTTCAAATGATGCAGGGTATGGTGCTATATAGAAGTTATGGAGATAACATTCTCCATTTTCAATTCTGGCAAAAGTTTCTTTTATACTTCCTTTACCTTCTCTCAATGACTTTACCTCAGGTCCTTTTAATACAAGACCTGCCTCCAATTTTTCAAGTATCTCATAGTTAAAATATGCCTTTCTGTTTTCCAGTCGCATAGTTTTCTCTCTTCTTGTTATCTATCCTTTGATATGTTATAGTTTAACTGTTATATTGTCAATTTAGAGGCAAAATGAAAATCAAATTTTTAGGTGGTGTAAAGAATGTTACGGGCTCTAAATTCCTTCTTGAAATATCGGGTAGAAGGGTTATGGTTGATTGTGGACTCTTTCAGGAAAGGAATATAAAAGATAGAAACTGGATACCCTTCCCTGTGTCACCTTCTTCTATAGATGCAGTTATACTTACCCATGCACATCTTGACCATTGCGGATATTTGCCGAAACTTGTTAAAGATGGCTTTTATGGTCCTGTGTACTGTACAGAACCCACTGCTGAAATTACAAAGATTGCACTACTGGATGCAGGTAAACTTCAGGAAGAAGATGCAGAGAAAAAAAGGAAAAGGCATTCTAAAGAAAGAAAAAAAGCACCTTATCCTGTTGTCCCTCTATATACATATGAAGAAGCAAAAACTGTTTTCCCTTTGTTCAGAACATACCATTATGAACAGGAATTTGAGATTTTCAAAGATGTCTATGTGTCTTTTCATGATGCCGGACATATATTAGGTGCAGCAATGATAAAGGTTGAAGTGAGATTTGATGGTGGAAGAACAAAGAAACTTGTATTTTCAGGAGATATAGGAAGATGGAACAAACCTATACTTAAAGACCCCACAACTTTTGAAGAAGCAGATATTATTTTTATGGAGTCCACTTATGGAGATAGAGACCATACGAGTGAAGAATTGGCAGGAATAGAACTCGCGGAAGTTATAAATACAACAGTAAAAAAGGGTGGTAATATAGTAATCCCTACCTTTGCTATAGAAAGAGCACAAGAGGTTCTTTATTTTTTAAGTAGGTTTCTCAAGGAAGATATTATTCCACATATACTTGTTTTTGTAGATAGTCCAATGGCAATAGATGTTAAAGATGTATTTAATAAATACCCTGAATATCTTGATAAAAAAACACAGTCATTGATAAAAGATGGTTTATCACCTTTTAACTTCCCATTATTAAAATATACACGTACTGTAGATGAGTCAAAGAGTATAAACTATATAACAGGTTCTATAGTTATAATGGCGGGTTCGGGTATGTGTACAGG
>JAOAIL010000031.1 GCA_026414725.1 bacterium | reverse complement strand
AGGCACAGGCATTTGCAAGGTTTAAGTGGAAGGAAGAGAGAGAAAGAAGTATGGCAGAGATAAAAGAAACAATAAGAAAGAAAATTCCAAAATTGAAAGGAGTCCACTGGGAATTTTCTGATATAAGCAGAATGATGACCTCCACAGGAGGGGAGACACAGGATGTAGTAATAAAGATATTTGGTAGTGATATGGACCAGTTATATAAAATTGCAGGACAGATAAAGAGGAACATAGAGAATGTTGAGGGACTGAAGGATGTGGATATAAGTTTAAAAACAGGTAAGCCAGAGGTTAAGATAAGTATAGACAGGGATAAAGCATCTAAAATGGGTCTTTCCACTGCAGTCATAGGACAGACCATCTCAACTGCTTTTTTAGGGGAGGTCTCTACAAGATATAAGGTAGGGGGAGAGGAATATGATGTAAGGATAAGGTTTAATGAGCGATGGAGAAAAACAGTGAAGGATATAGAAAATCTTTATATCCCGGCAATGGGTGGTTATAAGGTGCCCTTAAAAGAAGTGGCAAGGATAGAGATAGGGGAAGGACCTGTAAAGATAGAAAGGGAAAACAAAAAGAGGAAGGTATCTGTTACAGCAAATATTGCTGGTAGAGATTTAGGAAGTGTTATAAAAGATGTTCAGAGCAGGATTAACAATATCAACCTTCCCTTTGGTTATTATATAGAGTTTGGTGGACAGTATGAAAAGATGAAGGAGGCATTTGGAGGACTTTTAATAGCGCTCATATTTGCTATCTTTCTTGTTTATATGGTGATGGCATCCACATTTGAATCTCTTCTACATCCTTTGATGGTTATGTTTACCCTTCTTTTAGGGATGATAGGTGTTATTGCTGGACTGCTCATCTTCCGTTCCACACTGAATATCGGCTCATTTTTAGGGATTATCCTTATGGCAGGTGTTGTTGTAAACAATGGTATAGTGCTTGTGGACTATGTGAACCTTTTGCGGAGGCAGAAGAATAAGAATGTAAGGACAGCACTTGTTGAGGGATGCACAACAAAACTCAGAGCAATCACGCTTACAACCCTTACAACTGTATTTGGTATGTTCCCTATGGCTATATCAAGGTCACAGGGCTCTGAATTCCGCTCCCCTATGGCGATATCTGTTATAGGCGGAGTTCTTATCTCCGCTATCTTTACCCTCTACCTTATCCCTATAATCTATGAGGCAGTGGAGGTATACCTCCAGAGACGAAGTAAATAAATTTTTTCTAAAAGAAGATTAATTAGATTTGACAGCAGGGATAGATTCTCTTATTATATTCTGAAACTCTGCATAAATGTCTAAAATACATATGAAAGGGAGGTATAGATGGAACTTGTACTTTATACATTATTAGGGAAGGGATATCCTTTGAAAGATGTAATAGATGCTGCCAGTAGAGTTGGTTTTGATGCAGTGGATATCAGATTACATGAAGATGGATGTCATATTACCTCGTCTATAAAAGAAGCAGAAATTAAGGAGATAAAAAAATTAGTTTCAGATAAGGGACTTAAAATTTCAGGAATAACCACTTATTATAGGGTGGGTCTGTGTGATAAGAATGCCTGGTTAACCAGTTATGATGGGATTAAGAGGGCAATAGAGATTTTAAATATGTTTGGAGGGCAATTCTTAAGAATCTCCTCAACCGACCTGGATTTTGAAAAGGGATATGAAGAACAAAGAAGATATTTCAGAGAGCAGGTTTTAATGGTCTCTGAATATGCCAAAAAAACTAATTCTGTTGCGACAATTGAACAGCACTTTGGTCTTATTACATCTTCTGCTGGAGAGATTGTAGACCTTATGAGAGATATTGATACAAAGAATATGGGTATTGTCTATGACCCGGGGAATACATTGATGGAAGGGTATGAAAGGCCGGATATTCAGATTGAAATGCTTAAAAATTTAATTAAAAATGTCCATATAAAAAATGGCAGTGTTAAAGGGATGCAGCCGAATAACAAATTTTATATAGTTGAATGGACAAAGATAGATAAAGGTAACCTTGACTGGAAACTGATAATTGAAAAACTTAAAAATATAGGATATAAAGGATACCTTACCCTTGAAGATTTTGCTGAATTTGGTTCGCTTGAAGAGAAACTTACATATGACCTGAACTATCTAAAATCTTTATTGTAAAGTTAACCGGTTTGCACTTATCCCTTTTAGATTGTAAGGTAATCATTCAATATAACCAAAAAGGAATATATATTATGGACATATGGGAACTTATGCGAGAGAAATTTGATGAAAAAATTCCTCGCAGAACCGCTATTTTAGTAAAGGAAGAGGACTATTCACTTACTTTTGCCTATCCTTCGGAGTTCAGCAGTATCGGTTATAACTTTGACTCTCGTAAGACCACTTCATACAGTGAAACTCCTTGGTTTTCTATCAGATTTGGAGAGTACTATTTTCCTGACCTGTTGGGAAATTTAGCCAGAAATAACTTTTATTACGAGGATATGGAGTATCTTCCAGATATGATAAAAAGAAGGATTGTGTTTTCTAACATAGGTATTGAAGCAGAAGAGATATTTACACGAGTTATAAGTGGTGGTTTTACATGGGAGGTTAACCTTATCTGTAGAAATCATATCCCATACACCTTTAATAAAAAACTCTATACAGTAATTGCTCTTAATAGTAATGGGGTAGTTATAACATCTTATCAGAATAACAATTGCTTTAAGATAGACACAGGAGATAGACAGATATTTATCTGTGGTGATTTTGAAAATTATGCTGTATATGAAAAGATTGATGATTGTTTAAAGGACTTAGAGAAGGGGGGTATATCAAACAAAGAAAATAAGGGAAGGTATATTATTCTTGAACACAACATCAATCTAAATCCGGATGAAAGCAGAAAGATAAGGTTTGGAATAAGTACAGTTTCAGAAGAAAAAGCTATAGAAACATTTAAGGTAGATAATTGTATAACACAAATAAAAGAGAGATGGAACAGTTGGTTTAACTCTATCCCACATTCTGATTTTAAGACAGAGAATGAAAAAAAGGTCTATTATAAGTGCTGGTGGGTCATCAAATTGAACTATTATTATGACGATAGATATGGAAAAACTGTAATAGAAGCACTTCCTGTATATAAAGGGTGGTGGCAGTGGGCTTTACCTGCAATCCAGTGGCATACAAGTTTAAATCCAGAGGTTAATTCTGATTTTATGAAAAGGTTATTGGACCTATTCCTTATCACATCCCAGCGGGAAGATGGGTTTCTTCCACATGTAATTTTTATAGATGAGGAAATACCTGGAGAGAGATGCTCAAGAAGCAGTTTAATCCAGACACCACATATCGCGTGGGTAGCGTGGCGGTATTACAAGAAAACAAAAGATATAGAGAGTTTAAAAAGGTGGTATCCTAAACTTAAAAAGTATTATCAGTATTTAAGTAAATCCAGAGATGAGGAATGTTTAAATTTACATTTATGGGCGATGCTTTACCATTATGAGACAGGTATGGATGACTATCCAGCACTTCACAGGGTCTCTTATGGAGAAAAGAGTGAAGATGGGATAAAAGAACGTTTTTGTTATCCTGCTATATTTGCTGGAGAAAGGTGTTATTATGAAAAGACAATGGCAAAGATAGCAGAGGAGATAGGAAACAGAGAGGAATCAATAGAATGGATTTCTGAATCAGAGAAAACAAGAGAAGCGATGGACAGATTTCTGTGGGACAAAAAGAAAAAATGGTATGGGGTTTTACATGAGGATGGAACACTGGAAACAATCGTTGGATGTGATGGGCTTGTCCCCTTTACATACGGATTGGTCAGTAAGGATAAAGCGAAATTGGCAAAGGAAAGTTTTGAAAAACTTATAGGAAGATACGGGGTATTTACAGTAGCACCTTCTGAAGAAAGATTCCATGAGGAGATATACTGGCAGGGACCTGTCTGGCCTACTTCCTGTGCTTTTGGGATGGCAGCCGCATTCAACTATTATCCTGAATTGATGGAGAAAATCAAAGATGGAATAGTAAACTTTGCACTTAAATACCCGAATATCTGGGAGTGTATGAGTGGAATAACAGGGAAGATTGCACATGGTCCATTTGAAGTAATTGCTACACCTTGTGTTTCTTCAAATGTAGGTGCAGGGGAACTGATAGGAGCACTTCTTATCTATTACGGTGATAATGTATTTTCAATCTGAAAGTACAGTTATGAATTTTTGAGATTCTTAGGAAAAGATAGGTATATAGATAATATAGCAAAAATAAGAATGTAAAATCCTTCCCCTATGAGAAAGTAGGAAGATATTTATCCTTCACTCTTTGAAAGAGAATAGTAGGATGAGGTGTAGAAGGATTAACAAAGGGTCCACACTACTCTTTATCATCTTTCTTTAATGGATAGAAAACGACCCTATCCATACGGCAATTTGACAATTTTTATTTAGGGTGTATAATATTATGCAGTTAATAAAAGGTGGTACTATGAAAAAATCCTCTCCAAAGGTTAAAGTGTTTGCTGGATGGTCAAAAGAAGAAATTGAAAAAGAAAAAAAAGAGATTGAAAAAGTTAGAAAGATATTTGCTTCTAAAGGAATTAAAGGAGAAGATGCTTGTAAAATGATTTTGAGTACCAGACGTGGTGGGTGTGAATTATGAAATATTACTTGCTTGATGCAAGTGCCATAATCCACTATTATATCCCTTCACAACTAACTACCAAAATAAATAAATTGATTGAAAAAAAACAACAAGGGGAAGTTTTTCTTTTTATCCCTATCTTTTGTATTGCTGAGACATATAATACTTTTGCGAAATACTATTACAGAGAGAGAAAAATAACAGAAGATAACTATAATTCAATATATAAGAAATTTACTGATGATGTTCGTAGAGGAAAATTATTTTATCAAATAGAACTTAACCGTTGGCATGTTATGAATGTTGACTATATTTCTCCTATAGAACATACATGGTTTACCACAAAGAAAAATAAAGAAGATGAAGAAAATGAAAGAAAAGTAGATTGGTATCTCTCTACTTTTGATATATTGTTTATTGCAGTCGGTATAGAACTTGCTAAAATGTTAGGGAGAAACGATATTAATCTTGTTACTTGTGATGACAGAATCAAAACGATTGGTAATACTCTCAGAAAATTAGATTCTAAGAAATTAAAGGAAAATAAGATACCACTTGAAACTCCTTTTCCTGAAGTAATATCTTTGAGATCTCTAATAATATAATTAATAAAAACAAACTTCTTTTATTCCATTAAGTTTTTCAGAGAAACGGATTCTGTTAAAAACTCATCCACGGTCATCTCTTTTAAGAAGTTTATACCCCTGCTTGCCCTGATTCTTGCATATTTACTTGCACCAAAAAAGTCCCTGCCCAACACCTTTTTTATAATACCTCCCTGTTCCACAAGTATCTTAACAGCAAGTTCAGAGAAAGGACCATCATATTCATAACTCGGGAAAGAAGCACTTCTCTGGGATGCAAAACATATGTCAAATGCACTTTTCATTATAGCAATGGAGTTCATTGATACAGGTACATATATATTTGCTTCAGAAGGATGGAACCTGTGCCAGATGTTTCTGTATCCCCAGACAAGAATTTTTTTCTTTGTTCTTTCTTTATAAATTTTGAGTGCTTCTGCAATTATCTGAAGAACCTTATAATGGGTATCCGGACCTGTCCCCTCAGGGTCAAATGCAACCGTTATTATATCTGGATTGACTTTTTCTAAAATAGCGAGGAATGGTTTGACATCCCTGTCTAATTCTGGCTGTGGAGTGAAAATATCACCTGTATAAAAACCCAGTCGCAGGTGAAAGATATTATTACAACTGAATCCGAGGTGTGCCCAGAGCAGTTCCTCTTCCCATTCTCTTATCATTCCTTTAAGTTTCTGAACATCCGGTATATCTTTTTTGCCTGGATATGCACTTAATAATTCTTTCTTCAGTGAAACCGCTTTTTTAAATACATCCTTTGGCTCTGATGTTTCTGTCAGTTCACATATATTTCTGTACATTCTTCTCGCCTCTGCCTCTTGTTTTACTTCGGACTTCCCTGCAGCCACCCCATCAAGATATCTGTATATATCCCTGTTTCTGCCTGTTATATTGTCTGGCTTGAAATAATCTTTTTCTTTTAGAAGCCGTTTCAGTTTGCCTTCTCTTATATATCTTTCAAGGTTTTCCAGTTGCGAGATTGTATAGGTATTGGTGATAGAGGTAAATCCGCTTGTAAGGGTAGCAAAATAGTGATAGTTTGTTGGTTTCCTTACGAGATGGAGAATATAAGGCAGATAACCCAGCATAATATCATCATGGTGTGGGGCTGTATGCAAGAATATCCTGTCTCCACTTTCATCCATACCTTTTTCAACCCTTTTTCTGAATTCATTATCTATTTTATGTGTAATCTCCTTAATATCTTTAATTTCTTTTTTTTCTAATAAGACCTGCCCATAAATATCCTCTTTTATGTCTTTTCTGGAAAGAGCGGTTATCTTTTTGTTCAGGTTATAGGAAATATCTACAAGTATTCTTTCCTTTTCAAAATAGGGTAGTGGTTCTGTATTCCTTATCCGTTCTATCCTTCTGCCAGTTAATAATGAACCAGCCCCACTCGTTATATAAAAACGCGCACCTTCAAGTTTCTGTAAAGCAGTTGCAGGATAAAGTATATCAGGTTGGTTTTCTATGGCATCCCTTACCACCTTTGCCTTGCTCTCTCCAGCAGCCATAATAATAGCAGTGGTGGAAGGATTTCTGGTTATTGTGGCAAGCCCTATTGTGAGGACTGCTCTGTCCCTTGAATTTTCAATACCACCCAGGTCAGTAGCAGCGGCTGCAGCGGTCTCATAATTTATCTTTAGAACCCTCGTTGTGGAGTTGTGGTCAGAGCCCCTGATATTAAATGCAATATGTCCATCAGGACCTATACCACCCAAGAAAAATCCGATACCACCCATATCTTCTATTCTTTGTTCATACTCCATCGCAAATTCATCTATCGCATATATTGCCTTCTGCTGTCTTTCTTCATCATAATTTTTAGGGCTCCTGTATCTTAAAGATAAGTCAACCTTACCATCTGGAAAAACAGAACCGAGGGTTTCTCCTTCTTCTGCTCCTGTAAACCATGTATCCATAAGGAGTGTTTTATTTATATCAAGACCAAATCCCTTTATATAAAAATTTCTTATGTAGTGGTTAAAACTATTTTCTCTTCTGGGGTCAACAGGATAAAACTCATCTATCTGGACAAACCAGTAGTTCTTCATATCAGGTTTATTTTTGCTATCTATCCCCCATGAATTTAATTCTGTTTTTACTTCCTTTTTATCCCAGTTTTTAAGGTAAAACTCAGTCCACTTTATGAAATATTCAGGGGTTTTGCCTGTGGGAAGAGATATAACACCATCTGGATTTAACTGTAGCCATTCAATAAACCTTAAAGATACAAGTTTCCCGAGAGATGGGAAATTAGGAACTTCAAGTGTCTGTATCTTTTCGTAAGGATATAAAAGTTTCTTCCCAAACTTTTCAACTGCTATCTCTTCCACCTTAGAATATGTATTATAGTGTTTCATAATCCATCTGCCTTGAATGTAATGTAAGGAATATATTATTATAACACAATAATTTAAGATAGATTAGGCGCGGGGATGGGTCCTGTTATAGAACTCCCGTAGTTTCTCCAGTGTAAGGTGTGTGTAAATCTGGGTGGTGGTAATCCTTTCATGTCCTAATAGTTCCTGTACACTCCGCAGGTCAGCACCACGCTCCAGCAT
>JAOAIL010000030.1 GCA_026414725.1 bacterium | reverse complement strand
CCTCTATACTCTGTGTGTAGAAGAAGAGGAATTAGGTGCTTCAAGAGATGAGTTTATGAGGGTCCTTTACAGAGAGGAAGGAGTACAGGGGATTCTTCATTATCAACCGACATATCACTTTACAGGTGTGAAAAAATTGTTTAACTATCCTGACAAACTCTGTCCAAATGCTGAGAAGTTTTTTTATAAAAGACAATTAAATCTTCCTATGCATCCGCGACTGACAAAAGAAGAACTTGATATGACAATTGAGGGAGTTAAGAATGCTGCTGAGAAGGTTCGTAAATAAAAGAAAATAAAGAGATAGCAGAGGGTGTTATGTTCTGTTTTCTTCTTTGAAGGAATTCTTGAGGGGTATTTATAGGATTACACATTTTCAATATTAACTTTTTTAAAAAGAACTTTTTACTTAGTGTAAGATTGTTCTTTCCTTTTAGTGCTATATATTTTCACGGCATCGTGCGAAAAACCTTATTAGGGTATAAACAGGGTGTTCAAACGAAGATTTTTATACAATATATTCTCCCTTATCTGTAATCGACTAATTAACAAAAATATAGCAGAAGGAAGGGATTGCTCTTATATATTATTTTAATGTTCCTTTCTATAGGGATTGTTTTTGAGGGATATGGCTCGGACTTGACCTTTCTTCAAAAAATATATATAAGAATTATAGGGGTTAAAATGTTTAATTATATAATAATTGGAGCAGGTTTTGCTGGTTCGGTCATTGCAGAAAGAATAACGCGTGTTTTAAACAAAAAAGTTTTAATAATAGAAAAAAGAGCTCATATAGGTGGAAACTGCTGGGATTACAGGGATAAAAATGGCATTATAATACATAGATATGGACCTCATCTTTTTCATACAGATGATAAAGATATTTTCGCATATCTCTCTAATTTTACTACCTGGAATATCTATCACCATAAAGCGCTTGCTTTTGTTGATGGAAAGGCAGTGCCTATTCCTTTTAATTTTAATAGTATAGATATACTGTTTCCCAGAGAAATTGCAGAAAGGTTGAAACAAAAATTATTGAGAAAATATCAATATGGAACAAGAATATCAATATTTGAATTAAAGAAAAACAAGGATAAGGACTTGCAGTTTCTGGCAGGTTATGTATATAAAAAAATTTTTGAGAATTACACGAAAAAACAGTGGGGTACAAGTCCCAGAATGCTACATAAAGAAGTATTGGAAAGAGTTCCAATTACTATAGGAAAGGATAACAGATATTTTAATAACAGATATCAGGTAGTTCCTGAATATGGATATGCAAGAATTTTTGAAAATATGTTAAATCATCCTGATATAACCATATGGTCTAACACAAACTTTAAAGATGTCATTGATATAAAAAACAATCAGATTTACTTTCAGAAAAAAACTTACAATGGGATATTAATTTTCACAGGGATGATAGACGAACTCTTAAACTATAGATTTGGTTTTCTTCCATACAGAACTCTTAAGTTTAGATTTAAGACCATAAAACAAAAGTTTTATCAGAAAGTTGCGATAGTTAATTATCCCAATGAATATAAATTTACAAGAATAACAGAGTTCAAACACATCCATCCTGTGGATACACCGGTTACAAAGATTGTTTTTGAATATCCGAAGAAGTATAAAATAGGAGATATTCCTTATTACCCTTTATTTACTGAAGCAGCGAAACAAAAGTACTATAAATATTTAGAAAACACTCAAAAAATTCGCAATCTTATTCTGGTAGGACGTCTCGCAGAATACAGATATTATGATATGGACGATGTTGTTAAAAGAGCACTGGTTGTATTTGAGGAGAAGATAAAATGAGTTTAAAAATTTATAAAAATACAAAAGTATTTATTATATCTCCGGGAAAGAAGAAAACAGGTGGAGTAGAAGGTTTACATCAACTTGCCTATGAACTTAGAGAAAATACAGGAATAGATACCTACATTTATTATTATCCTTACCTTTCCCAGATAGTACAGGAAGAATATAAAGATTATAATGTGTCTATTGCAGATTATATTGAAGATACCAGTGTTAATATATTAATAATTCCTGAAATATACATCCGGCATAAGATATTGAATAACTTTAACAATATTAGAATTATAATATGGTGGTTAAGTATAGATAATTATTTTTCTGGAGTTCCATATTTTAAAAAACATTTTTTCTGCCATAGATTTATCAATAAACTTGGAAGTAGATTACTGGGATATCCTGTTTTTGATATGAATGTTTTACTCCAGAGGAGAATAAAACGATATGGGTATTTAATAAAGAAAGAAGCCGTAATACAGAGAACCTGTTGTCATTTAGTACAATCGTATTATGCAAGAAATTACCTTATAAAAAAAGCAGGTATAAATGAAGATATTGTAAAAGAACTTTATGATTACCTCAACAAATCGTTTTTGGAGGAGAGATATGAGATAGCGGATAAAGAAAATTTAGTAGTGTTCAATTATAAAAAAGGATATTCTTTTACTCAGAGGATAATAAAAAATACTCCTGATATTAAGTTTGTACCTCTTGTTAATATGTCAAGGAAACAGGTTGTTGAAGTTCTCAAAAAAGCAAAAGTATATATAGATTTCGGACATCATCCTGGAAAAGATAGACCACCTCGTGAAGCTGCAATTCTCGGATGCTGTATAATCACCGGGAAGAAAGGGTCTGCTGATTATTTTGAAGATGTGCCGATACCAGAAGAATATAAATTTGATGAGAGGAATAAAAATATTCCGTATATCACAGAAAAAATTAAAGATTGTATCAATAACTATCAGATAAGAATTAAGGATTTTGAAAATTACAGAAGAATTATTAAACAGGAACGTTCAAAATTCATTCATCAAATTCAAGATTTATTTTATATAACATAGATGAGAAATAACCTATAGAAATTATTTTTTAAGGGATGCCATTTGTTTAACAAATAAGATAACAGATTATAAATTATATATAACAATGTTAAAGATAATAAGGTTTTTATTATTCTCTTTGCTTGTTGCGGGAGTTATTATCTCTGCTATCCAGAAGACATCAATACAACAAATCCTTAACAATCCAGACCTTTTTAACCATAATGAGGTTATTGTTGAAGGTAGAATATCCAATCTACAGTTCAGGGTTTCAAAGGCAGGTAATGCTTATACTACTTTTTCTTTGCTGGATGAAGGTTATAATTCAATAAAGGTTTTTGTATGGGGACACGAAAAGATACAACAGCAGAATATAAAAGATGGTGATGCAGTGGAGGTTAGAGGTATCTTCAACAAGATAAAATATGTAGGCAAATATAAATTCTTCAACGAAATTGAGGCACTGGATATAAAAAAGAAGTAGTAAATAATTAGGTCTGATGGATAACACAGAAACAGCGTTTCTCATTGCCCTTCTCGCACCTCCAAAGAAAAATAATATTAGTCCTTTCTCACAAAGATTGTTTTTAATGGATACAAATAACTTGATGCCGATAATTTTATCCTATATAATTTTACCAGCGAGGATGAAAAAATCACCCTTAAAGAATGGGGGAGTATAATGGCGAACGAAGAGAGTATTTTAGACCTCACGTTTATAGTAAACCAGCCAGGTAAAACCCTTAAAGATAGATTTGAACAACTCATAAAAGACGCAAAATTTTTTGATTGTCTTTGTGCGTATTTTTATATAAGTGGCTTCCACAAAATATATAGAGTTCTGGACAACACAGAAAAAATAAGGATTCTCATAGGCATAGGCACTACAAAAGAGACATATGACTTAATAAAAAAGTCAGACCAGCAATTATTCCAGAAGTTATCCCATGCAGAAACGAAACAATTAATTGAAAAAGAGATAGAAGAAGAGATGGCTTCTTCAGAAGACAATAGAGACGTAGAAGAAGGGGTATTGAAATTTATTGAGTGGCTCAAAACAAAAAAGTTAGAAATCAGGGCATATCCCTCTCAAAATCTCCATGCAAAATTATATATCCTTACTTTCAAAGAGGGAGACAGAGATACAGGCAGGATTATTACTGGTTCAAGTAACTTTACTCAGTCAGGATTAGAGGATAATCTTGAGTTTAATGTGGAACTTAAAACCATCGCTGATTATAAATTTGCAAAAGAGAGGTTTGAAGACCTGTGGAAAGACTCTGTAGATGTAAGCGAGAAATATATCCAGACAATAAAAGAAAAGACCTATCTTAATACAGATATTACTCCTTATCAACTTTATCTTAAGTTCCTATATGAGTATTTCAAGGATGAGTTAAGCAGAACAGATGAATTATTTGAAAAGTACTTACCACAGGACTTTAAAGAATTTGAATATCAGAGACAGGCGGTTCTTAATGCCAAGAGAATTCTTGAAGAATATGGAGGTGTCTTTATATCTGATGTGGTCGGACTCGGGAAGACATATATATCTGCACTGCTTGCCGGGCAACTTGATGGTAGGAATCTTGTAATAGCACCTCCTGCACTTCTGGATGAGAAAAATCCTGGTTCCTGGAAAAATATTTTTTCTGATTTTCGTATTCATGCGGATTTCGTATCTACCGGTAAACTTGACGAAGCAGAAGAATTAGTAGAACAGAGAGAATACAAAAATATCTTCATAGACGAATCCCACAAGTTCAGGAATGAAAGTACAATAAGTTATGAGCAACTTATGGAGATATGCCGTGGTAAAAGGATTATTCTGGTCTCAGCAACCCCTTATAACAATTCTCCGAAAGATATACTCTCTCAAATCAGGTTATTCCAGCCAGCGAGAAAAAGCAATATACCAGGTGTTCCTAATCTTGAGGACTTTTTTGGTACATTAGCGACAAAATTAAGAAGTGTAAGCCGTAGAAATGACTATAATGAATTCCTTGAAGTTACAAAACAGAATGCGCAAGAGATTCGTAATAAGGTCTTAAAGTACATAATGGTAAGAAGGACAAGAAGCGAGATTGAAAAGTATTTTGCTGATGACCTTAAGAACAACAATGTTAAATTTCCTGAAGTAGAAGACCCCAAGCCCTTCCTTTATCAGTTAAATGATGAGGAAGATAGCATATTTATGAAGACCATAGAATTAATCACAAAAAAATTCACCTATGCCCGTTATACACCACTACTTTATTTAACCAAATCTATCTCTCAACTGGAAGCACAGTCCCAGAGGAATATGGGTGGTTTTATGAAGGTACTACTTGTGAAACGTCTTGAAAGCAGTTTTTATGCCTTCAGAAACAGTATAAAGAGATTTATTTACTCCTATGAAAGATTTATTAAGGAATATAACAAAGGCAATGTTTATGTAAGCAAGGATTATATAAACAAAATCTTTGAACTGTTAGAAGAAGGTGATGATGAAGCAATACAGAAACTTATAGATGAAGGTAAAGCAGAAAAATACTCTGCTTCGGACTTCACCCCTCAATTTATAAAGGACCTCCAGAATGACCTTATGATTCTAAAAGAGATAGAATCAATGTGGACAAAGGTAAATAGAGACCCAAAACTTACAACCTTACTGTATAATCTTGAAAGGCATAAGGTCTTAGAAAACCAGAAAATAATTATATTTACAGAGTCAAAAGAGACAGCAAAATATCTGGAAGAAAATATAAACAAAAAATTAGGTAAAGTGGTACTTCTATTCTATGGAGGTTGTCCAGAGACAGTAAAAGACGCTGTTATAGACAACTTTGATGCAAAAGCAAAAAATAAAAAAGATGACTATCAAATACTTGTTTCAACAGAGGTTCTTTCTGAAGGTGTCAACCTTCACAGGTCAAACATTGTCATAAACTACGATATCCCATGGAATCCTACACGGTTGATACAGAGGATTGGAAGAATAAACCGTGTAGATACCCCTTTTGACAGAATCTATACATTTAACTTCTTCCCTACAAAACAGGCAGAGTCAGAGATTGAACTGACAAGCATTGCCCGTTCAAAGATAGAGGCATTCCTGACATTGCTCGGTGGTGATGCTGCTATACTTACAGAAGGAGAGCCGGTTGCTTCCCATGAACTATTTGATAAACTGCTTTCCAAAAAGATATTAACAGAAGATGAAGAGGAAGAAAGTGAACTTAAATACTTAAGGATTATTGAAGAAGTGAGGGACAAAAATCCAGAACTATTTGAGAGGATAAAGCGACTACCAAAGAAAGCAAGGTCATCAAAGGCACTTAATGAATCTATTAAAGAGATTACTTCATACCCTTCACTTATTACATTTTTCAGGAAAGGCAAACTGATGAAATTCTTCCTGTCAGAAAGAACCAGGACAGAGGCATCAGAGATTGATTTTATTACTGCAGCAAAAATACTTGAGAGTTTAGAAGACGAAAAAAGAAGTGAACTACCAACAGATACTTATTATGAACTACTTGATAAAAATAAAACCGCTTTTTACAATGCAACCGTTGAAGAACTTACAGGAGTTACGCAAAGACGAGGTGGTACAGAAAATTCAAGAAAACTATTAAAGATGTTAAAAATTATACAGAAGAACCACAGCAAGCAACTTACAGAAGACCAGGAAGAGTATCTCGCAAGAGTCATCAATCGTCTTGAAGCAGGGGCATTACCGAAGAAGACAATTCAGAAAGTGCTGAACGAACTGGAGAAATTAGGACCAGAGATAATAAAAAACCCATTAAAGGTCATCGGAATTTTACAAAAGAATATCCCCCCTTCCCTGCTTGAAAGTCATTATGCTGAATCATCTGCAATAACAGAGGGTAAAAGAGAGGTTATACTGTCAATGTATCTATCATCTGATACATCCTCTTTTGAAGGAGAAAGTTAAGATGAAAGGGGAGAGGAAACCCATCTAAATTTTTAAAATGAAAGAAACAGGGAAAATTGAACTCAAAAAGTCTACGGCGGAATGGAAAGAGATAGTTGAAACTGTATGTGCCTTTGCAAATACTGAAGGTGGAAAGATATATATAGGTATTTCTAATACAGGAAAAATTGTAGGAACTGACATTGGAAAGAAAACAATAGAAGATATTACAAACAGAATTGTATGTAATACAGACCCCAAAATCTATCCGGAAGTGTCAGTTATGAGATTCAATAACAAAAATGTAATTATAATAGATGTAAAAAAATCCCTTGACCAGTTAGTGCTTGCATTTGGGAGACCATATAAAAGGGTAGGAAAGTCAACCGTAAAGATGTCAAAAGACGAATATGAAAGAAAGATACTGGAGAAACATAGAAATCAATTACACTTTGATAATCAGATATGCGAACCAGCGAAATTTGCGGATATAGATAATCAAAAGTTAAAAGAATTTTTACAGATTGCTCAGAATGAACGAGGTTTAACTATTTCTTATACTTCCACACCTAAAGAAATTTTTATGCGACTTAATCTTTTAAAAAATAACAATCTAACAAACTCTGCTATTCTTCTTTTTGGTAAAGCCCCACAGAAATTTTTCATACAGGCAGAAGTGAAATGTGTCAGATTTAAAGGGATAGATGTTACAGGAACAATAGTTGATATGAAAGATGTAGGTGGAAATTTAATTGACCAAGTAATAGAAGTTGAAAAGTTTATCTTCAACAATATTGCGCTTACATCATGGATTGAAAATGGCAAAATTCAGAGACAGGAAAGGTGGGAATATCCTCCTAAGGCAATAAGGGAAGCCCTTGTTAATGCAGTTGTTCATCGTGATTATCGTTCTTCAGCAAAAGTTCAGGTAAGAATTTTTGATGATAAGATAGAGTTTTGGAATCCTGGAAGGTTACCTGATGGCTGGACTATTGACAAATTAAAAGAAGAACATGAGTCAAAACCATTTAATCCATTAATTGCAAGAATGCTATTCTGGGTTAAATATATAGAAGAAATTGGAACTGGCACGAACAAAATTATTGAATGGTGTAAAGAATGGGGATTACCGGAACCCGATTTTAAGTTTACCGGAACAAGCATGGTTGTAATTTTAAGAAAATCAAAATTGACCGAAGAGATATTGCAAGAACTAAATGAAAGACAAAAAGAAATTATTAAATATATACAAAAATCTGGTAGAATAAATAGAAGTAAAGCAATGGAGATATTAAAGACCTCAAAAGATACTGCCTATAGAGAATTGAATGGTTTAATAAATAAAGGATTGCTTAAAAGAAAAGGGATTGGCAAGAAAGTATATTATATGCTTTCTTAAAGTGGCATATTTGCGACGTATCTGCGACGCATTTGCGACGCATTCTAACAAACGAATATGGATAAGGAACAGGCAAAAAAACTGATAAAAGAGACATTTGAAAACCCCTTTGATAAGGATAGATTCTGTTATTTTGTTAAAAACCTGCTCAAAACATTTGAAATAAAAGATGTAGATTATCGTATAGATTACTTCCCATCAACCTATGCAGAATATATTGATACTTTTAGAGTAATTGGCAACTATACAGATAGAAATAATACCAAGATTGACATTCTAATTATCTTCTTAAAGAAAGAAACAACTTTACTG
>JAOAIL010000029.1 GCA_026414725.1 bacterium | reverse complement strand
CTGCATAATAATGCAGTCACCTGTCCATAAAGGAGTTCCCTGCTTCTTGTGGAACAGGCCGGTAAACAGGGAATTCTTTTCAGGGTTAATCTTTTTCCCTGAAAGGGATTAACAAAAAGGTTGCGGAAGGTATACGGGGTCTGGAGATGGATACCTTCTTAAGAAGAAAACTCTGGACTACACAGGTAGATACCTTATCAATACCCTTTCTGGACGCGGGGGCAGTACCCGCCGCCTCCACGAGGATAGATATAGGTAAGTTTGTTTGACATTTATGGAGTTTAGAAGTCCTGCCCGCGGACAGCAAAGGGGTGCAGGGGAAAATACTGTCCCCTGCGTATTTCGTAGTGGGGGGAGGACTATATCAGGAAGGGGGAAGAACCCCCTCCTGAAGAGCGAAGCGAGGACGCGGGGGCAGTACCCGCCGCCTCCACTATATCATCACACAGACCATCTCTCCATCCAGAGAGAGGATTAAGGTGAGATAAAGGGAAAAAGGAAAGAAAAGGGGATGATGTTTAAAAAAAAAATAATAAAAGTAATATTTTTTATAATTTTTATTCCTTCCTTTTGTTTTGCCCTTAATATCCGCGAAGAGATAAAAGAGAGAAAGATACCTACATATCTTATAGAAAATACATCTTATATATCCCTTAAGAGTTTATTGAAAATCATCGGAGGTGAGGACTCCTGGGGTAGGGTAGAAGACAGAATTTTTATAAAACACCAGGATATAGAGATAAAATTTAAAGTCAACAGTAACCAGGTCATTATTGATAAAAAAGTAGAATATTTAGGCGTTCCTGTTAAAGAGGTTGAAGGAGAAGTTCTTATCCCTGTAGATGACTTCAACAGTATCCTTTCTGGTATCAGCATAGCACCTAAGGTGTCAAAAACCAATTCTTTGAAGGAAGAACAGGTAGTTAAAAAAATTAGAGACAGAGATTTCATTGTACTTATAGACCCAGGGCATGGTGGAAAAGATGATGGAGCGGTTGGTTATTATGGACTAAAAGAAAAAGCAGTAAATCTGGATATTGCAAAAAGGATAAAAGAGTATCTTAATAAAGAGTTAAGAAAAAATCCTGGAGTCAAAATCTATATGACGAGGGAAGACGATATTGATGTTTCTCTTATGGAGAGGGTCCAGATGGCAAAGGATATAAATGCAGATGTATTTTTCAGTATCCATACAAACTCCTCAAGAGAAAGAAGACCTGACGCAGATGGTTTTGAAACATACTATTCAGGGGTAAAGGAAGATATTGTTTTTCTTCCATCTTCTAACAACACAGAGATACTGGACGAAGGTACTGAAAGGGAATCGCCCCTGTTACAAATACTTGAGGACCTCAATACTACAAGTGCAGTAGATGAAAGCAGGATATTAGCGGACTTCGTTCAGGAACGACTTGCTGAAAGGTTGCTTACACCTGATAGAGGAACTAAAAGAAGAGGATTTTATGTCTTGAGATATACCCCTATGCCTGCTATTTTAACTGAGATAGGATTCATATGTAATCCTAATGTAGAATGGAATCTTAAAGATGCTGAAGTAAGACAGGCAATCGCTGAAGCACTGGCAAAGGGACTACTTGACTATCTTAAATTCAGAGATATAATATGAGAAAAGGAACATATGAAATAAGGGTCTGGGACTTCTTCTCTTCTGCACATCACCTTAGAAATTATAAAGGTAAATGTGAAAGGATTCACGGACATAACTGGAAAGTGGAGGTTTGTGTTAGTGGTGAGAATCTTGATAAGGATGGTTTACTTATTGACTTCTGTCTTTTGAAGAATAAATTAAAAGATGTTTTAGGTATTTTAGACCACAGGGACTTAAATGCCATACCCTTTTTCAGAAAGAGAAACCCTACATCTGAAAACATCTGCCTTTATATATACGAGAAAATGACAGAAGCACTGAAAGATTATTCCGTAAAAGTAAAAAAAATAACTGTATGGGAAAATGCTAAACAGTCAGCATCATATTCAAAAAAGGAGGGATAATGGAAAGGCCTATTTATGACATTGAGATTTCTGGAGTAAATAAACTTTATTCAGGTAAGGTAAGAGAACTTTTTGATATTGATGAGGGAAATATGCTTATGGTAGCAACAGACAGAATTTCCGCTTTTGACTATATTCTTCCCACACCTGTACCTGAAAAAGGAATAATCCTTACACAGATGTCCATCTTCTGGTTTGATTATCTTAAGGATATCATAGATAACCACATTGTAGAACACAGATTTGAAAATTTCCCTGCTGTATTTAAACAATATTCATTTCTTAAAGATAGGTCTGTTATTGTAAAAAAGGTAAAAAAAGTTCCTATTGAGTGTGTGGTGAGGGGATACCTTGCAGGTAGTGGATGGAAGGAATACAGAGAAACAGGGAAGGTATGCGGGATAGGGCTGCCTCCAGGCCTGAAAGAATCAGAGAAGCTGCCTGAACCCATCTTTACACCTGCTACAAAAGAAGAAAAAGGCAAGCATGACATAAACATTGACTTTTCAGAGATGGCAGAAAGAGTGGGAGAAGAGATTGCCCATCTACTTAAAGAAAAATCTATTGCACTTTATAAAAAAGCATCTATCTATGCTGAAAACAAAGGGATTATTATTGCAGATACGAAGTTTGAGTTTGGGATTGATAATGGGAAAGTTATTCTTATAGATGAGGTCTTTACTCCTGACTCTTCCCGTTTCTGGGAAAGAGAGAAATACAAACCTGGAACATCTCAGGACAGTTTAGATAAACAATATATAAGGGACTATCTTCTTTCAACTGACTGGGACAGAAACTCTACACCACCATCATTACCTGATGATGTTGTTCAGATGACAGTGAATAAATACAGACAGATATATGAGATTCTCGTAAGGTAGTCATCCTGCTATTCACTAAAAACCAGAATTGTGATAGAATAGGCAATTATTATATTTAACAAGGAGTGAAAAAGTGGAAGAGGGAATAATAAAAAAAGCAGAGATTTTGATAGAGGCATATCCTTATATAAAGCAGTACAGGGATAATATATTTGTTATTAAGGTAGGTGGAAGTATTTTAAGGATACCAAATGTAGCAGAAAATATAATGAAAAATATCGCATTCCTTGAAGTTGTAGGAATTAAAGTGATTGTGGTCTGTGGAGGAGGTCCCTTTATAACCGAAGAGATTGAAAAAAGAGGAAAGAAACCGCTCTTTATAGATGGATTAAGGGTAACAGATAAAGAAACCCTCCAGATAGTAAAGGATGTGCTTTTTGAAGTAAGAGATAGTATAGTAAAACATCTGAAGGAAAAATTAGATGTTAAGGCAGATAATCTTTTACCAGAAGAGGGATTTATAACAGCAAAAAAAATACATTATCAAAAAGGAGCGGAGGTAATAGACCTCGGTTTTGTAGGGCAGGTTGCTGAGATTAAACCAGAATATATAAACAGCAAACTTGAAGAAAACAGAGTTCTGGTTATGGCACCTTTAATATCAGGAGAAGATGGGAATTTATACAATGTTAATGGGGACTCTGTTGCCTTTGCTGTAGCGGAAGCACTTAAAGCAGAAAAACTTATCTTTATCACTGATGTTGCAGGAGTAATGAGAAATCCTGAGAACCCTGATACCCTGATATCTGTTCTACATATTAATGAAGCGGAAGACCTTATAGAACAGAATGTTATTAAAGGTGGAATGTTACCGAAAGTTAAAGCGGGTGTCTCTGCTATTAGCAAAGGAGTTAAAAAGGTTCATATAATAAACGGGAGCATCCCTAATTCTATTATTCTGGAGGTCTTTACAGATTTAGGGGTAGGGACAGAAATCCTTGAATAGTAAGATGAAGATAAAAAAGGAAGAGGCCCTACAAAACTATCAGAATTATGTTATAGGGTCTTATACGAGGAGTGGAATTGTTTTTGTAAAGGGGTACGGGAGTTATCTCTGGGATATAGAAGGGAAGAAGTATCTTGACTTTTTCCCTGGATGGGGTGTTTCAGGACTTGGACACTGCTACCCTTCTGTTGTTGAAGCAATAAAAAGTCAGGCAGAAAAACTCATCCATATAGCGAATAATCATTATCATCCCTGGCAGGGAAATCTTGCCAGAAAGTTATCTGAACTCTCGTTTGGAGGTAAGGTATTCTTCTGTAATAGTGGGGCAGAAGCCAATGAAGCAGCAATCAAACTCACACGGCTCTACGGGAAAGGAAAAGGAAAATATAAAATAATCTCTATGGAAAACTCTTTCCATGGGAGGACTCTCGCCACAGTAACGATGACAGGGCAGCCAAAGTACAGCAAACCATTTGAACCATTACCCGCTGGTTTCTCTTATGTCCCGTTTAATGATTTTGATGCATTAAAGTCCTCAGTAGACGAAGAAACAGCAGGTATTATTATAGAACCCATTCAGGGTGAAGGTGGGATAAATGTTGCGGAAAAGGACTATCTTGAAAAAGTAAGAACCCTCTGTGATGAAAAAGATATACTACTTATATTTGACGAGGTGCAGACCGGTTTTGGAAGAACCGGTAAACTTTTTGCATACCAGAACTTTGATATAACACCGGACATTATGACACTTGCAAAAACAATGGGTGGTGGATTCCCTGTTGGTGCGATGATAGCAAAAAAATATATTGCAGACCTTATGGTACCTGGAACCCATGCATCAACATTTGGTGGAGGACCTCTTGCCTGTGCAAGTTGTCTTGCTGTAATAGAGACGATAGAGAAAAAAAATCTTCTGAAAAATGTGAATGATATGGGTAAATATCTATATCAGAAACTACTTCACCTTAAGGATAAATATCCTGTAATTAAAAAGATAAAAGGGATTGGTCTTATGCTGGCGATGGAGTTGGAAGGTGAGGGCTCATGGCTCGTTTCTACCTGTGCTGAAAATGGACTACTTATAAACTGTACCCAAGGAAATATAATACGGATTATGCCTGCTATCACAGTAAATAAAAACGAAATAGAGGAAGGGTTAGAGATACTTGGAAGGTCTCTCGGGAGCAAAAGATGATAAAGGATTTCATAACAGGAGGGGAACTTACAGAAGTAGATGTCTATAAGATATTTGACCTTACAAAGTGGTACAAAACATCTCGCAAAAAAGAATCTTATTCTATACTGAAAGATAGAACAATAGGACTTATCTTTAATAAACCATCAACGAGAACACGGGTATCTTTTGAACTGGCTATATATGAACTTGGTGGAAGAGCAATCTATCTTGCAGGAAATACTATACAGACATCCAGAGGAGAAACAGTTAAGGATACTGCCTGTGTACTCTCAAGGTATCTTGATGGGCTGGTGATAAGAACATATGAGCAGGAAGAGGTAGAAGAGTATGCGAAATGGTTTTCGTTTCCTGTAATAAATGCTCTGACTGATTTTTTACATCCCTGTCAGGCATTATCTGACTACTTCACTATCTATGAGAAAGAAGGAACCCTTGAAGGAATAAAGATTCTTTATATAGGAGATGGAAACAATGTCTGTAATTCTCTTATAATTTTAGCGGATATCCTCGGTGTTAACATTATGGTTGCTTCCCCTGATGACTATCAACCATCAGATAATATTCTTTCTATCGTAAAGAATAGAGGACTTGTTAAAGTTGACAGAGACCCTCTTAAGTTTATTTCAGATGCAGATGTGATATATACTGATACATGGGTAAGTATGGGCGATGAAAAAGAGACAGGGGAAAGAAAGAGAATATTTGAACGATATCAAGTGAACAAGAACCTTCTCAAAGATGCAAAAAAGAATTTTATATTTATGCACTGTCTTCCTGCACACAGGGGCTGGGAGGTAACAGATGATGTGATAGACAGTGAACACTCTATTGTTTACCAGCAGGCAGAGAATCGTCTCCATTGCCAGAAAGCACTCCTACACTTTTTATACCAGAACCTTATAGAATGAACTATAAAAAAAGGATAGAAAGGGTAAGAGAACTCTTAGATAAAAAAAATATACCTGTTATCCTTATTAAAAGTCCCTCCAATATATTCTATCTAACAGGACTTCTTGATATAGAAGGAACTTTGATTGTTGACCCACAAAATATTATCCTTTTTGTTTCAGGTATTTACTATCAGGAAGTTGTGGATATAGCCCATTTTAAGATGGAAATAGTTTTACATAAAAAGGAAGAGTTTGGGAAATTTTTAAAAAGGTATAAAAAAATAGGAGTTGTAGAAACAGAGATTTCCCTTGCTTATTACAATCTGGTCTCACATTCAAACAAAGTTATCCCTTTAAAGGACTTTATAAAAGAGATAAGGATGACAAAAGATGAGGAAGAGATAACATTTATAAAAAAAGCATTAACGATAAATAAAATGGTGTTTAATGAAATAAAAAATTGTGTAGAAGAAGGGCTTACGGAAACAATGTTATCAGGACACATCCATTATCTCATCAGAAGATATGGTGGCAGGAGGGAAGCATTTGAACCCATAGTTGCCTCAGGAACCCACTCTGCATACCCTCACCATAAGAACAGAAACAAAAAGATAGAAAAAGGTAAACCTCTGATAGTGGATGCTGGAGTTGACTATAACGGATATAAAAGTGATTTAACAAGAACATTTTTCCCCGGTGGGACACAATATAACAAGTTTATGGACTATTTTAAGATACTAAAAGATATCCTTGAGTGTGTTAAAGAGTTTATAAATACTGGTAAAACAGGAGAAGAGATATATAATTATGCATTAGCCCTTTTGAAAAAAAGAAACATTGATAGATATTTTGTACATGGACTTGGGCATGGTGTAGGAATAGATGTACATGAATTACCTGTTCTTGCACCGGGTAGTAAAGATGTAATTAAAGATGGCTGTGTCTTTACTGTGGAACCAGGAATATATATTCCCGGAGAAGGAGGTATCCGGCTTGAGGAAATGGTTATTTTATAGAAAATCCCCTTTTCTCTGAAGTGGCAATGGAAAGCAGAAGTTAACATTGCTTATCCTTATTGCTTATGGTATAATAATAAGGAGGGAGGATGAAAGACAAAAAGAAGAGAGAAGGCGTTGCGATGATAATGGTGCTGGCAATGCTGGTTATCTTTGCCGCACTGATTGTAGCGGTTGTAATTTCCTCCACCACAGCCATAAGAAGGGCTCACTTCTATAAGGACAAAAACACAGCACTCCAGATAGCATTAGCAGGAATACAGGATACCCTATACTGGATGAACTATAAAGGGTATTCTTACCATAACTATCCCTGTACACAACTGCCTTCCTGTGCATATAACCCAGATTATAAATACTTTCAGGGGTCGGATTATACAGGAAGTGATACATGGACAAATATGGAACCACTTAACTATAACCCCTCTTTTATACCTCAGGGAAGGTGTGTTGTGACCTTTACAGACAGCAACCAAACAAATGAGGATATAATCACCGCTACAGGATATTATAAAGGAAGAGATGCAACTGTAAGTGTGAAGTTGCGTGGTAATAGTGGTGATGGGAACGCAAGTCATAATAACAATACAGGCAGATTTCTTTCCGACTGGGATGGATATGGATTAATTACCGGTGTGGCAACCTGGGGTATCCCTGAAGCATTTAATAAACACACCATATATGCGAGAGAAGTAGAGTGTGCTACTGGGACAGGAAACAAACCACAGATAACAGGGAATATATTCACTTATAACACAATAAACCTCAATTTTGCAGCAACAAGCCAGTATACACTGACAAAAATTCCAAGTATAGAAGTTCCTTCATATTTTGACAATTTTACAAAGCCAGACACAGAGATATTCAGACAGGGTTTGCCTTCTGGGACAGTTACACCTGCTGTGTATTTTATTCATCCTGTTGGTTATCCAGTAGATAAGGTATACGCTTATGCAAACGATGATACAACTTACAACGACACTGTTTTAGGACATCCTAACGGTGTTGTTAATGGGATTAGTTATAGCAGTGCAGCGAATGAATATACCTTTACCAACACCCGTATAGATTACTCTTTTTCAGTACTCGGAGAGGGAGGAAATGGAAATGCCAGGTTCAATCATTCAAATCTAATCATAACGCAACCATTCAGGATAGTAGGGAACTTAACAATAGATAATAATAATCTTACTATAAATTATCGTGTGGAAGTAGGGGGAAACCTTCAGATTAATCAGCCAATTACAACAGACACAAACAAGCAATCCATATTTTATGTTACAGGCGGGGTAACTCTCAGCAATACTGTGACAGGGGACTTTGTAGTTAGGAGGGCTAGTTCTGTAAATATAGGAGGAACAATAAATGGTGCGCTGATACTGGATGAGATACAGGGGAATGTAAATACTAATGCCCCTTCTTATATTTCTGTAAATGCTTCAAGCAGTAATTATAAATCAGGGGTTTTTATAAATACAAAAGGTAATATCGGTAGTATCTCTGCTCCTGTTTCACCTCTCCAGGTAAATTCTTTAACTATTGGTAGTAATCAACAAGCAGGTATCGTTGCTTATTCTTCAGAGGGAAATGTTTACATTTTTGTATCTCCAAATAGAAATATATTTTGTGAAAAACGAATAGCAATAGCGGCATATTCAGAAAAAGGTACTTCGCAGATTGACCTTGGTCCAGACATAGGGAATATAAATGTAAAAGGACTTATATATAATAGGGGTTTACCTGGAACTCCTTCAATAATTAATATTGCAGGTTCTAATACAACCCCGGAGATAAAAGGTGCTTTAGTGACAAATGGGAAGGTCTATTTTAAACTT
>JAOAIL010000028.1 GCA_026414725.1 bacterium | reverse complement strand
GTTATCTTTCTGATGTTGATTTTGCCTTTGTCCGTGCACCTTTTTATACATCTATATTGTATGACACAGAGAAAAATCTCTATATATGCTGGTATCAGGTCTTTGGGAAGTTTGATAGTTATCTCTGTATGGCACAGAGTTATGATGGGATAAACTGGGAAAAGATAGAGTTGAATCAGGTATGGTATGAAGGAAATAACAAGAATAACATCCTGAAATTTCCGAAGTATCCTGCCCTGTGGATTGACTTTGGAGGGGTGATCCCTAATTATTCTAAAGATATTGATGCTGAACTCATCTGCAGTAATTTTTCTCCGTTTGATGATAGGTTATACTTTCAAGGTATAACAACTGCTCTTAGTAAAAATGGTATAGATTGGGATTTTCATTTTCCACCTGTTTTGCCATATGATGGTGATGCCCATTGTATAATGTGGGACCCTGTAAGGGATTGTTATCTGATAACAACGAGGTCTTATCAGCAGTTTCATATTTATGAAAGATTGGGGCTTAAGGGCAAGAGGCATATAGCGATAAGCAAGAGCAGGGATTTAGTCCACTGGACACCGATGATGACAGTTCTTGAGCCGGACAGAGAAGACCCGGAGATGAGGGAGTTTTATAAGATGTATATACTTCCATACGGGCATGGTTATATAGGTTTTTTGCAGATATTTGACATAGACCCTTCATTGGCGAAAGGACCTTTAGATGTTCAGTTAGTTTTCAGCAGGGATTTGATGAACTGGGACAGGGTAGGAGACAGGAAGGTGTTTGTTCCGAGGGGAGAGAAAGGGGAATGGGATGCAGGTATGACAGTTATAACGTGTTCACCTGTGATAGAAGGGAATGAATTAAGGTTCTGGTATGGAGGTAAAGAAGGTGAGCACTGGGTTGCCAGTAGAGGAGGAATGGGAACAGGTAAGATAAGGAGGGATGGATTTATATCCTGGAAAGCAGAAGGAGAAGGATATATAAAGACCTCACCGCTTTATATCTCTGATGTACCGGAGATTTTTGTTAACCTTAAAGCACCAAAAGGATATATTCAGGTAGAGATATTACAGGATGGTAAAGTTATTGCTGGTTGTGAGAGAGACAACTGTCTTCCTTTAACAGGGGACCATATATTAGCCCCTGTAAGGTTTAAAAAGCCGGTAAGGACTTATGGTAATGTAGAGTTAAAGTTTTACTTAAAGGATGCAGAGGTATTTGGTTTTAAGGGGAACTTAACACTTTCTCCTGATAGATACAAAATTCCCAAAAAATATCCGTCCTGGTGGTGAAAGTAAATGATACTTGACAAAATTTTTTTTTGTGTTATAATGGTAAACGATGAAAGAAACAGTAGAAAAGGTAAAAAGGGTAGGAATTAGAGAAGTTGCAAAGAAGGCAGGTGTAAGTATTAAAACGGTCTCCAATGTTATCAATAATTTCCCTTATGTAAGTGAAGAGACGCGGAAGAAGGTATGGGCTGCAGTAGAAGAGTTAGGATACTCTCCTGTAATAGAAGGTAGACGGCTTGCATCTTTGAAGAGAGGAAACAATTTAAGGACAGGGAATATCGGATGTCTTATCTTTCCCACCTACAACAAATATTCAGAACCATTTTTTGCAGAACTGCTTGAAGAGATAGACAGGGTCTTGCTGGAATTCAATCTCCACAGATATTTCTTTCATACACTTGAAGACATAAGAGACCCATCACTATTTATCAAGATGATAAACCCAAATGTAATAGATGGATGTGTTTTTCTTGGGGTGGGAGAGAGATGGAGAGAAGACGTTATAAATATGTATAAAAAAATAGAGAATGTTGTTATGTTTATAGATTTTATAATGTCTGATGATATTGCTTCTTTTTACCCTGACTTTTTCGCTGGTGGTTTTATAGCAACCCAATACTTAATATCAGCAGGACACAAAAAGATAGGATGTATCACCAGTTTTTTAGAGGATATGCCTTTACATTATTCTCATTCTTCAGGTTACAGAAAGGCACTTGAGGAGGTAGGTATTAGGTATAATGAGGGGCTTGTTGAAGAGGGTATGTATAGTATAGAGGGTGCCTATGAAGCGACGAAGCGGTTGGTGGAGAGAAACCCTGATATGACAGCGATATTTGTAGTATCAGACCCTATGGCGATAGGTGTATATAAGGCATTAGGAGAGATGGGCAGAAGGATACCTGAAGATATATCAGTGGTAGGGTTTGATAACATAAGGATAGGTGAACACCTGCATCCTGGGTTAACTACGATAGGGGTTGACAAGTATGATATGGTAAAGGCAGGGATAAAAGTATTGATAGACGAGATAGAGACGGGTAAGAAGACAGGTATGAAGGTAGCGTTTCCTGTTTCTTTGGTAGAGAGAGGTTCTGTAAGGAGGTTATAAAGGAATGAGAAACTTCCACTTCTCAGGGGCACTGGCAGACAGTACTTTCTGTTATCCCCTGTTTAGAATAGATAACAAAAAATGGAGGTGTAAGATGAGAAGGAAGGGATTTACGCTTATAGAATTATTGGTAGTGGTAGCAATCATTGCGATACTTGCTGCGATGTTGCTACCGGCACTTTCTCAGGCGAGGGAAAGGGCAAGGCAGGCGGTATGTATGAACAACCTTAAGCAGATTGGACTTGCACTGGTAATGTATGCTGATGATAACGAAGGAAGAATTCCGTTTCCGTACATGGGGAATACACCATCTTATTACCAGAGATGGTACTGGACACTTAGGGCACTCGGATATGTGCCTGCTAAAAAGAGTGACCCTAACGACCCTGTGGTGTGGTTCTGTCCATCAGCACGGCTTGGTGGGTGTTATGGGTTGAATGGTAGTTATCAAGGTTTTTCGAGTAATCCAGTAGCACTGAGTGCCCACTACAATATGAAAAGATGGATTAATCCTGACAAAAAAGTGCTTGTTGCAGATTCTTGCGGGTGGATGACTGTAGGATATTGGGATACCTGGTACTGGGATGGACCTTTTACTATCTCTGAGAGTTCTTTAAATTCCAGGCATAGTGGTGGTGCGAACATTCTCTGGGCTTCTATGCATGTAACCTGGCTATCCAAACAGCAGAAGCCCCATGGTACATATGACCCAGGGTCATGGCGGTTAGCTCAGTAGCACGACTATTTATATAAATAAAGATTGGAGAGGAAGAATGAGGGAAGACAAAAGGGGGGGTATTCTTTTAAGTATAATTATATCTTTTATTTTATTCTTTTCCTTAGTTGATGGAAGAGGTGTCCTTTTTGGGTTGGATGAAGAAGGATTTATAAGGAACTGGCTTATCTGTGGTCCATTTCCCTGTGAATATAAAGATGGTAAGGGCAGTAATTTTGATACGGATTTTCTTAAAGATATAGGTGGAGAGGAAAAGGTAGAACCATATCCAGGGCAGGAAGTAAAGGTTGTATTTCCTGAGGTACCACCGATAGAGCGTCCATTCAAAGGAGAAGAGAATATCTGGGGATTTAAAGAAGACAGGGTATTTACCAACCAGTGGAAGACATACCATTCAGATACCTATAAGATAGACCTGTTAAAGCAGGGATTCCCTGTTGTGGAGCATGTAGTTGCCTATGCAGGTTGTTATATTATTTCAAAAGAAGAGAAGGATATAAAGATAAAGTTAGGTAGTGATGATGGTTATAAGATATGGTTGAATGGAGAGTATTTAGGTGGGCTGGATATATGTAGAGGTACAGAGAAGGACCAGAATACACACTTCGGGAGATTAAAGAGGGGCTTAAACTTTCTTCTTTTGAAGATAACCAATAATCTCAGTGGCTATGATTTCTGTGTAAGGATAACAGACCTGAAGGATGAGATAATAAGGGATGTAAGTGTATTGGGTATTTCAGTAGATAATCCACAGGAGAAGTATCAGAGTATATGTAAGGATATCGGCAAGATTGACTACTTTATAGAGCCATATTTTGTAGGGATAGATATAGGGAGAGAGCCGGTATTTACAGGAGAGCGCGAGATAATAATAAGTGCTGGTGCGACAGAAGAGACCAGGACAAAATTAAAGGTCTCCCTTATCTCACCTAAAGGGAAGATTATACTTACAGATACAAAAGAGGTTGGTTTAGAGCCGACTAAAGCCATGAGAATATCCTACAGGGTGCACTTTTCCGATATGGGTGATTATATGCTCTATCTTACCTTTGAAAGGGACAGAGCAGATATAGAGAAGAAGATAAATGTGATATCAATTGAATATGTAAAGCAGATGATAGAAGAGATAGCAGGTAAGATAAAAGAGAAAGAGGAAAAACTGAAAGTAGAGACAGATAAACTGTCAGAATTAGAGAAAGAAAAGAAGGCACTGAGAGAAGAGATAAAGAAGAAAGAAGAGGAAGGAGATACAGCTAGAGGTAGGTATTTAGAAAGCAAGAGAGAAGAATCCGCGAGGTTATACAAAACACCTAAAACCAGTACATATAGCCAGTCAGAAGCGATAAGGACAAGGATTTGTTTAAATGGTATGTGGGAGGCAGTAGGAGTAAAAGAAAAGACACTAATACCACCAAATGATGGATGGAAGCCATTCCCTGTGCCTGCTATAATTCTTCCGGATCCAGGTTATGGGTATCTTGAAGAAGACAAAAAATGGGCATTTCACCCTGAAATTGATTTATCTGTTATTCAATGTAACAGGAGATGGTATAGATTATATTTTAATCTTCCAGAAAATCTAAAAGGTAAAAGATTATTTATTAAATTTGGGGCAATAAATTTTTATGCTGTCTGTTATGTAAATGGAAGGAATATGGGAGAGTATTATGGTCCGTATTTCCCCTGGGAGATAGATATTACAGATGTGGTAAGGTATGGTGAGAAGAATGAATTGCTTGTATATGTACAGAGCCCAGCAGCAACAGACAACCATAAGGACTTTTTAATAGGGAACAGGTTTTTATACTGTATAGGTATATGGGATGATGTTTATCTTGAAGCCAGAGGTGATGTATACACCAAGAATGTGATGATAGTACCTTCAGTAAGGGAGTGGAAGTTAACGACACGGACATTTATAAAGAATACAACCAACTCTCCGAAAGAGATAAGAATAGTCCAGCAGGCAATAAGAAAAGGAAGGATAGAGTTTGAGATGGCATCCTCAGTAGATATAGGACCAGGTGAAGAGAGATACATAGATATGTCTGGTTACTGGCACAATCCTGTGTTGTGGGGTATAGGAGGAGAGTATGGGAACCCTGAACTGTATACACTATCAACAAAGATAATGGAAGGGAAAAAAGTTCTTGATGAGAGGACTGACAGATTCGGGTTCAGGGAGTTCTGGATAGAAGGATTTAACTTTTACCTCAATGGGAAAAAGATATTCTTGCAAGGGACTAATGCGTTGTGTGAAGGAGATATCTATTGCAGTGTAACTAATAATCCTGAGTGGCTTAGGCGACTTTACAGGATATTAAAAGAAAGAAATATGAATATTTATAGATTACACGTCCATATCTATCCTTCACTTTTTTATGAGATAGCAGACGAGATGGGTATGCTTTTAGTAGTGGAGACCCCTTTGAATAATTACTATGACCAAGATTACTGGAAAAATTATCCGCCTGCCTGGGAAGAGAATGTAAAGAAGCACTATAATAGATGGTTATATGAACTTATCAGCCATCCTTCTGTAGTTGTATGGTCACTTGATAATGAGGTATGCACACAGTCATTTGACTATGATAAAGATACAGGTAAAAGCAGGATGGCAAAGGTGAAAGAGTTCGGTAAATACTTCAAGAGTTTATGGCCTGGCAATCAGATATATGAATACAATGGAGATGTATTTGCCTGGACAGACCCTGAAGAACCGGTTGCTGACTTCCATTATCCTGAGCATGGAGAGACGAGGAAGTTCGGGTTTAATATGGAACAGTGGCAGACATTCTTTAAGAAACCACTGATACTCGGAGAGACAGCATACTACTGGGTAATAGGTTATCCGAGATGGCTCGGATATTGGCCAGAGATAGTAAGAAAAGAAGCAAACATGACAAAGCAGGTATTTAAAAGATGGATAGAACTTGAAGTTCCAGGTTTCATTGGCTGGTGGCATAATGGTGCTGGCTATGAAGAAATACCGGGCAAGAGAGGTCCATGGGATAATATACCATACATTGATGTGAAATGGCCTTCTTTGTCTGGGAAAGGTGCACGGGTTACAAGAATATCATTCAGGCATCAATATCGTATAAACTGGTTTGATGAAAGTAGACCTGAATATGTAGATAATACCATTGATAATGTATTTAAAGAAGTATTAAGACAGGGTCCACCAGCGCCCTCTACATTTCCACCTGAGGTGATTGCAGAGGTTATAGTTAATGGAGCACCTTACAGGAACAAATATATCTACCTCAAGCCATCATCAGATATTCCCTGGTATATAGAAGGTATTCTTTCAGATGAAGAAGGCAGGTCGTGGTTTATTGTTCCTGAAGAAGGAAAGTATGAGTTATTTATATATGAAGATGGTAAGGTTATAAAGAAAGATGTAGAGTTAAAGCGGATAGCCAATGATAATATCCCTGGCTATAAAGGTTTTAACTGGATAAGGTGGGAGGTAAAGGAATGAGGTATATCTTATTATTTTTTCTTTTATTCTTCACATTAAGTTATGCCAATGGAGATGACCCATATAAACTTTATAATAGATACAGAGAGATGGAAAAGAAACTGCGACAGATAGAGGTTCAGATAAATGAGGCAATAGAGAACCAGAAGGAGACAACAAAAGATATAGAAAATCTGAAATATGTAAAGAAAGTACTGGAAGAAATAGCGGAAAAATATAGATGTAAGTAAGGATATATTATGGCAGTAAAAAATAGGATGGTGGTTTTAAATTTTCTTTTAATACTTTCCTCCTGTCTTTTTTCTTCTGATATAATTATTGATTTTGTTAATCTTAAAGGAGCCAAGAGAGATAACAGAGGGGCAGGGTACTGGGAGATTGGCTGGGGCAGGAAGTCAAGTGAGGTAGGCAATACAGGGGAGGAGGTAGTAGGGATAGGTCCATTTAACTATATAAATGCAGGTGAGAGACAGGAGATAGGAGAACTTTATTTATACTTTCCTGAGAAGGATACCTATACACTTGCTGTAGATGTGCGGTCCAGTGTGAAAGGGATATACAAGTTAGAGATAGTGGATGGTAAGGGTAATGTGGTAGCAGAAAGCGCAGTGATGGTAAAGGGTAAAGGTGTATATAATGCTCCACTGATTATAGAAAGTCCTACTCAAGATATAAAGATGAAACTTTTCTTTTCAGGGGATAGTTCTTTAGATAACATAACCTTTTATATCTATAAATCATTTTTAGATCTTTATCCGGTGAAAGATAAGTATCCACTACTGGGGGTGTACTACAGGAAGTTTGGAGCGAATGGTTTCTTCTCTGATATTTTTGAGGAGAAGGTAGTGGATGGTAAGGTACAGGAATTTAACAATATGTTTAAAGAAGGAATAGATAGCGCTCTTGTTGAAGAGGATTATAAAAAATTGATGGTTACAAAACTGGGGAAAACATTTGGTATAGAGATTCCATCTTTTGGAGAAGAAGATGTATGGGTGATACAGAGGATATACGGGAAGTATTGCAGATTATTTTTGGCGGATACAGGTGAGTATAAAGAGCGATGGATTGGGCAGGATAATAGATGGAGTGTTATAAGTGAAATTATATCTTCTGCTGTATTTGATACAGACAGAGATGGAATATGGAATGGACAAAGACCTTATGACTGGGTAAATGGTGAGCGATTACTGGACAACTATGGCAAGGATTTCTATCTGGACTATGTACTGTTTATCCCTGCCATGTTTTTTGAGGTAGAGGTGGGAGAAAACACATCCGGGAAACTATCTTTTATATACATTACAAAAAATAGTGAAGATAAAGAGATAACACTTCCACTTATACCAGAAGATATTATGGGAGGTAAAGTAAAGATAGGTTTTATTAATGCTGGCAGAGGTATCCAGATAATCCAGAAAGGGGTAGACAGAAATAAAATTCTGGCAACTATTACAGACAGTATTCAACCCTGGTGCCTTTCTGTAAAACCAGCTAGTATAAAGATAGAGATGTCTTATTAGAAATAAAGTCAATCGGTAAGAAAGGAGAAAGGATAATGGATAGTAATTTTTACGGTATCTATGCAGCACTTTTAACTCCTTTTAATGAGAAAGGGGATGTCTGTAAAAAACGGTTGAAAGGGCTTGTAAGATTTCTTATATCAAAAGGGATAGATGGGTTATATGTATGTGGTAGTTCAGGTGAAGGGTTATTGATGGATGTTGAGGAGAGAAAAAAAGTATCAGAGATAGTAAAGGAAGAGACAGGGGATAGGGTGAGGGTTATTGTCCATGTAGGAGGTGCTCTAAATACAAAAAATGCAGTTGAACTTGCAAAACATGCAGAGATGATAAGAGCAGATGGAGTGAGTTCTATCCCACCTATATATTATAAGTTCAGTTTCAGTGAGATGTATGAGTATTACAGGGAGATAGCAGAAAGCACCTCATTACCATTTTTTATCTATTACATTCCTGAAAACACAGGGATGAATATTTCTATTGAAGAGTTTTTAAAGTTGGCTGATATAAAAAATATTATAGGTTTAAAATATACTGGATTTGACCTTTATACATTACAGAAGATTTTAACAGAGGCTAAAAGATGGATTGCATTTGCAGGACATGACGGGGTTTTTCTTCCTGCACTTACGATGGGTTTTGTGGGATGTATAGGTTCAACGCAGAACCTGTTGCCTGAACTATTTGTTGAGATATATAAGAGTTTTAAGGCAGGAGATATAAAGAGGGCGATGGAGCTACAGAGGAAGGTTGTGGTTGCAGTATTTTTGAAGAATAGATATGGGAACATTGCATACTGGAAGTCGGTTTTGAAATTCCGTGGTATAGATGCCGGTTATGCGAGGGGTCCGTTTAAGGAGAGATTGAATGATGTAGAAGAAAAATCATTCTATAAAGAGTGGAAAAAGGAATTTCCGGAGTATATAGTATAAGCAGGGGATAAAAAAATGGTAAGCAGATTTATGCAGGAACAGTTTGCAGACGGGAACCATTTTGTATTTGTAGATGAGAAACTGGTAGAGAAAAAAGAGGGAGTAAAAAAGGTTTTTTATCCTCTTGAGAAATATGAGAAAAATCCGGTGATTGAGACAGACCGTAGATGGGAGAGTTATCTTTCTGATGTTGATTTTGCCTTTGTCCGTGCACCTTTTTATACATCTATATTGTATGACACAGAGAAAAATCTCTATATATGCTGGTATCAGGTCTTTGGGAAGTTTGATAGTTATCTCTGTATGGCACAGAGTTATGATGGGATAAACTGGGAAAAGATAGAGTTGAATCAGGTATGGTATGAAGGAAATAACAAGAATAACATCCTGAAATTTCCGAAGTATCCTGCCCTGTGGATTGACTTTGGAGGGGTGATCCCTAATTATTCTAAAGATATTGATGCTGAACTCATCTGCAGTAATTTTTCTCCGTTTGATGATAGGTTATACTTTCAAGGTATAACAACTGCTCTTAGTAAAAATGGTATAGATTGGGATTTTCATTTTCCACCTGTTTTGCCATATGATGGTGATGCCCATTGTATAATGTGGGACCCTGTAAGGGATTGTTATCTGATAACAACGAGGTCTTATCAGCAGTTTCATATTTATGAAAGATTGGGGCTTAAGGGCAAGAGGCATATAGCGATAAGCAAGAGCAGGGATTTAGTCCACTGGACACCGATGATGACAGTTCTTGAGCCGGACAGAGAAGACCCGGAGATGAGGGAGTTTTATAAGATGTATATACTTCCATACGGGCATGGTTATATAGGTTTTTTGCAGATATTTGACATAGACCCTTCATTGGCGAAAGGACCTTTAGATGTTCAGTTAGTTTTCAGCAGGGATTTGATGAACTGGGACAGGGTAGGAGACAGGAAGGTGTTTGTTCCGAGGGGAGAGAAAGGGGAATGGGATGCAGGTATGACAGTTATAACGTGTTCACCTGTGATAGAAGGGAATGAATTAAGGTTCTGGTATGGAGGTAAAGAAGGTGAGCACTGGGTTGCCAGTAGAGGAGGAATGGGAACAGGTAAGATAAGGAGGGATGGATTTATATCCTGGAAAGCAGAAGGAGAAGGATATATAAAGACCTCACCGCTTTATATCTCTGATGTACCGGAGATTTTTGTTAACCTTAAAGCACCAAAAGGATATATTCAGGTAGAGATATTACAGGATGGTAAAGTTATTGCTGGTTGTGAGAGAGACAACTGTCTTCCTTTAACAGGGGACCATATATTAGCCCCTGTAAGGTTTAAAAAGCCGGTAAGGACTTATGGTAATGTAGAGTTAAAGTTTTACTTAAAGGATGCAGAGGTATTTGGTTTTAAGGGGAACTTAACACTTTCTCCTGATAGATACAAAATTCCCAAAAAATATCCGTCCTGGTGGTGAAAGTAAATGATACTTGACAAAATTTTTTTTTGTGTTATAATGGTAAACGATGAAAGAAACAGTAGAAAAGGTAAAAAGGGTAGGAATTAGAGAAGTTGCAAAGAAGGCAGGTGTAAGTATTAAAACGGTCTCCAATGTTATCAATAATTTCCCTTATGTAAGTGAAGAGACGCGGAAGAAGGTATGGGCTGCAGTAGAAGAGTTAGGATACTCTCCTGTAATAGAAGGTAGACGGCTTGCATCTTTGAAGAGAGGAAACAATTTAAGGACAGGGAATATCGGATGTCTTATCTTTCCCACCTACAACAAATATTCAGAACCATTTTTTGCAGAACTGCTTGAAGAGATAGACAGGGTCTTGCTGGAATTCAATCTCCACAGATATTTCTTTCATACACTTGAAGACATAAGAGACCCATCACTATTTATCAAGATGATAAACCCAAATGTAATAGATGGATGTGTTTTTCTTGGGGTGGGAGAGAGATGGAGAGAAGACGTTATAAATATGTATAAAAAAATAGAGAATGTTGTTATGTTTATAGATTTTATAATGTCTGATGATATTGCTTCTTTTTACCCTGACTTTTTCGCTGGTGGTTTTATAGCAACCCAATACTTAATATCAGCAGGACACAAAAAGATAGGATGTATCACCAGTTTTTTAGAGGATATGCCTTTACATTATTCTCATTCTTCAGGTTACAGAAAGGCACTTGAGGAGGTAGGTATTAGGTATAATGAGGGGCTTGTTGAAGAGGGTATGTATAGTATAGAGGGTGCCTATGAAGCGACGAAGCGGTTGGTGGAGAGAAACCCTGATATGACAGCGATATTTGTAGTATCAGACCCTATGGCGATAGGTGTATATAAGGCATTAGGAGAGATGGGCAGAAGGATACCTGAAGATATATCAGTGGTAGGGTTTGATAACATAAGGATAGGTGAACACCTGCATCCTGGGTTAACTACGATAGGGGTTGACAAGTATGATATGGTAAAGGCAGGGATAAAAGTATTGATAGACGAGATAGAGACGGGTAAGAAGACAGGTATGAAGGTAGCGTTTCCTGTTTCTTTGGTAGAGAGAGGTTCTGTAAGGAGGTTATAAAGGAATGAGAAACTTCCACTTCTCAGGGGCACTGGCAGACAGTACTTTCTGTTATCCCCTGTTTAGAATAGATAACAAAAAATGGAGGTGTAAGATGAGAAGGAAGGGATTTACGCTTATAGAATTATTGGTAGTGGTAGCAATCATTGCGATACTTGCTGCGATGTTGCTACCGGCACTTTCTCAGGCGAGGGAAAGGGCAAGGCAGGCGGTATGTATGAACAACCTTAAGCAGATTGGACTTGCACTGGTAATGTATGCTGATGATAACGAAGGAAGAATTCCGTTTCCGTACATGGGGAATACACCATCTTATTACCAGAGATGGTACTGGACACTTAGGGCACTCGGATATGTGCCTGCTAAAAAGAGTGACCCTAACGACCCTGTGGTGTGGTTCTGTCCATCAGCACGGCTTGGTGGGTGTTATGGGTTGAATGGTAGTTATCAAGGTTTTTCGAGTAATCCAGTAGCACTGAGTGCCCACTACAATATGAAAAGATGGATTAATCCTGACAAAAAAGTGCTTGTTGCAGATTCTTGCGGGTGGATGACTGTAGGATATTGGGATACCTGGTACTGGGATGGACCTTTTACTATCTCTGAGAGTTCTTTAAATTCCAGGCATAGTGGTGGTGCGAACATTCTCTGGGCTTCTATGCATGTAACCTGGCTATCCAAACAGCAGAAGCCCCATGGTACATA
>JAOAIL010000027.1 GCA_026414725.1 bacterium | reverse complement strand
AAAAAGGCCAGAGATTTGCTATAAGAGAGGGCGGAAAAACTGTAGGAGCAGGCGCTGTAACTGAAATAATTAAATAAAATGTGGAGTGTGAAATGCGTGAAACAATATCTTTAATATGTTCTGAGTGCAAAAGGAAAAATTACTTTACAACAAAGAACAAAAAAGGGAAGAAAGAGAAAATAGAAATAAGTAAATATTGTCCGTCCTGTCATAAACATATTCTTCATAAAGAGGGAAAACCGTAATAAAATCTGCTTTGTTGCTTTTATTTTGATTTATGTTATAATATTTATTTTTAGTGTTTAGGCCTGTAGCTCTAACTGGCAGAGCAACGGACTCCAAATCCGTGGGCTGGAGGTTCGAATCCTCCCAGGCCTGCAAAGCAGAGAAGAACAGGACAGAATATATTAATAGTAAATGTAGCATCTGAAAAAATGAAAAAAAAGATTATTAATTTTTTATCAGAGGTCCGTATGGAACTTGAGAAGGTAACATGGCCTGAACGGAAAGCATTGAAATTAACAACAGGTGTAGTTGTATTACTTATGATTTTATTTGCTTTTTATATTGGCGTAGTAGATATTATTTTTTCAAAACTCATCGCAGTATTCCTGAGGTAAAAAATGGGAAGATGGTATATACTCCATGTAAGAACTGGACAGGAAGAGAAGGTTAAGAAAATGCTTCTTAATCAACAAGAAGAAGATACAGGTGCAATAAAACAGGTGATTATACCTAAAGAAGAAATTTCTGAAATATCACAGGGGGAGAAAAAAATAAAAACCAGAAGGTTCTGGCCAGGTTATGTTCTTATTGAATTAGATGAACAGAAAGAGAATGAAATTATCTGGCATATGATAAGAAAGACCCCAGGTGTATTAGGATTTCTCGGCGCAGGACAAAATCCTGTTCCACTGTCTCAAGAAGAAGCAGAAAAAATACTAAATGAAGTTGAAGAAAGAAAGAGTAAACCTATTCCAAAAGTGGAATTTAATGTAGGAGATAAAGTAGAGATAACCGATGGTCCTTTTGTGAATTTTTCAGGTGTTGTGGAAGAGGTATATCATAACACTCAGAGATTGAAGGTTAGTGTATCAATCTTTGGCAGAGCAACCCCTGTTGAATTAAGTTACTGGCAGGTAGAGAAGATATAAAGGGAGATAACCTATGGTTGAAAAAAAAGTAAAGGCAGTTATAAAACTCCAGATTCCGGCAGGACAGGCAACACCTGCCCCACCGGTAGGTCCTGCACTGGGGCAACATGGAGTTAATATTATGGAGTTTTGTAAGGCGTTTAATGCTGAAACAAAAGGAAAAGAGGGAATCCTACCTGTAGTATTAACAGTTTATGAAGACCGTAGTTTTGAATATAAAATTAAAACCCCACTTACAGCGGAACTGATTAAAAAAGCAGTAAATATAGTAAAAGGCTCAGGAGTACCTAATAGAGAAAAAGTAGCGAAAATTACCAAAAAACAGATTGAGGAAATCGCAAAGATAAAGATGGCTGATTTGAATACAGACAACCTTCAAAGTGCTATAAAAATAGTAGAAGGAACAGCAAAAAGCATGGGCGTGGAAGTAGTTGAATAGAACCAAAAAAGGGAGCTATAAAGTGAAGATACGGAGCAAAAAGTATAAAGAGATAGAAAAGAAAAAAGAAGATAAGGTATATGGAATTGAAGAGATAGTTGATAGGTTGAAAGATATGGCTGGAAAAAGAAAATTTGATGAAACAGTTAATATGGCAATCCGTCTGGGAATTGATGTTAAAAAACTACAGCAGCCGGTAAGAGGTTCCGTAGTTCTTCCTTATGGTTCTGGAAAATCCGTAAAGGTTCTTGTCTTTGCTACGGGAGAGGATGTCGGAAAAGCAAAAGAGGCAGGGGCTGACTATGTAGGGGGAGAAGAATTAGCAGAAAAGATTAAGAATGGTTTTATGGACTTTGATAGTGTTGTAGCAACTCCTGATATGATGAAGATAGTATCTCCTTTAGGAAAAATATTAGGACCAAGAGGCCTTATGCCAAATCCCAAAAGTGGAACTGTAACAAAAGATATAAAAGGAATTATAACTGAACTAAAAAAAGGACGGATAGAGTTTAGAATGGATAAAGATGGAAATTTACATCTTCCTGTAGGTAAGGCCTCTTTTGATAAAGAAAAATTGATAGAAAATATAAATTCTGCCTTAAAGGCGGTTCTTGCAGCAAAACCTTCTTCGGCAAAAGGTAATTATATTCGTAATGTAACCCTTTCCTTAACTATGTCTCCTCCTTTAAAACTTGACACAGGAAAGGTACTCAAAGAGATTGAAATTATTTAGAGTCAGGAGATAGAACAATGAAAAGATTGACCAAAAAGAAAAAAGAAGAATTTGTAGAGAAGATGAGTAAACAAGTCCAGGAAAATAATATAAACATTATCGTTGGGTTTTCAGGACTTTCTGTTCTTGAAATGCAAAAGATAAGAAGTGGATTAAAAGGGAAGGGATGTAAAATGCAGGTTGTTAAAAACACTCTACTTGAAAGGATATATAAGAAAATAGATTGTGAAGATATGTGTCCAAAAATAGGAGGACCTGCATTTATTGTCTGGACAAATACAGAAGATGAGATAGGTATTCTGAAAGAGGTTTATAACTTCCAGAAGCAATTGGGAAAAATAAATGTTAAAGCAGCTCTTATAGGGAAAAAAATTTTCTCTGCAGAAGAACTATCATCAATAGAAAAACTACCTGGGAAGAAAGAAATAGAGGCAAAGATTGTATGGATTTTAAAGATGCCTGCAAGAAGAATTGTTAACTCACTAAACTTTACCTTAATGAGAATAATACAGGATTTAAAACAAATATCAGAAAATAAAAGAAAGGAGAACGAAAATGGAAAAAGTTGAAAAAAATGTATTGGATGATATTGTAGAAAAAATAGAAAAACTTTCTGCGCTGGAACTTTCAGAATTAGCGAAAAAGCTAGAAGAAAAATTTGGTGTAGAAGGGATGATGGCACCTGCAGCAGTAATGAGTGTATCCACTGCTGGTTCTGGAGCAGCAGAGGAAAAGAAAGAAGAAAAGACCACTTTTGATGTAATATTGAAATCAGCAGGAGCAAATAAAATCCAGGCAATCAAAGTGGTAAGAGAGATAACAAATTTTGGATTAAAAGAAGCGAAGGAATTTGTAGAGTCATTACCGAAACCAATTAAAGAAAAAGTAAGTAAAGAAGAAGCAGAAGAAATAAAGAAAAAGATGGCAGCTATTGGCGCAGAAGTAGATATTAAATAAACCAACTCCTTAAAGGAGAAAAAAATGAGAGTAGAGATTCCAGATTTGTTAGGGGTTCAAAAGATACCATATTTAGAATTCCTTCAGAAAGATGTACATCCTGAAAGTAGAAAAAAATCTGGATTAGAGGAATTATTTCACAGAACTTTTCCTGTAGTAAGTGAAGATGGACTTTTATCTCTGGAATATGTCAATTACACACTTGAGGAACCTATTGAAACTATTGAAGAATGTATTGAAAAAAAGACAACTTATGAGTCCCGCCTAAAAGTTAAATTCCGGCTTATTGTTAAAGAACAGAATAAACAAACAAAAGAACTACAGGTTAAAAGCGTAAAAGAACAAGAGATATATATAGGTAATATACCTTTAATGACAGATAACGGTAGTTTCATTATAAATGGTGTAGAAAGGGTTATAGTTAATCAGTTAGAGAGATGCCCCGGTGTATATTTCAGCAGAGAAGAAGAAGTTGGCATCCAAGGACCTGTATATTCAGCCAAGATATATCCTGCTAGAGGTATGTGGATTGAACTTCATATTGATACTCATAATCTTCTTGTAATCAATCTGGGGAGACGCAAAGTTCTTTTGTCAACTTTCCTTAAAGCATTGGGATATGACGATGAAAAAATTCTCAGAACCTTTTATGATGACCCCTCAAAAATAAAATCAGATGCCACACTTTCAACAACCCTCGCAAGAGATGAAATAAAAACCCGTGACGATGCTTTAAAAAAGATATATTCAGAGTTGAAACCAGGATATCCTCCAATTCTCAAGGAAGCAGAGAACTATCTTTATGGACTACTTTTTACTGAAGATAATTATGATCTTTCAGAAGCAGGAAGAAGTCGTATAAATAAAAAATTAGGGCTCAATTTTACAGAACGACACTTAAGAGAAGAAGATATAATAGAAACGACAAAGTATCTCCTCAATCTTGTAGAAAAGGGTAAAGGAGAAATTGATGATATAGACCATCTCGGTAATAAAAGGGTCCGTGTATCTGCTGAAATTATAAGTGAGTATGTTTATGAAGGTCTTATCCGACTTGCAAGATTTTCTAAAGAGAAGATGGTAATGGTAGATAAACGGAAAGCCAACAATTTAAAACCTCAGGACATAGTAAATGGAAGAGTTTTTATAACTGTAATGAATGACTTTTTCGCCAGAAATCAACTTTCACAGTTCTTAGATAAAATCAATCCTCTCGCTGAGATAACACATAAGAGAAGAGTCGTTGCTGTTGTTAGGGAAAAGAAAAGGGCTGGCTTTGAAGTAAGAGATGTTCACTATACACATTTTGGAAGATTGTGTCCTATAGAGACTCCTGAGGGAGCTAATATAGGACTTATCAATTCACTTACAGTATATTCAAAAATAGATAATCTGGGTTTTATAAAAACACCTTACTTCAAGGTAGAAAATGGAAAAGTAACAAACCATATAGAGTATCTCTCAGCAGATAGAGAAGATGAATATACTATAGCTCCTCCTGATACTCCAGTAGACAAGAAAACAAAAATGATTATCCCTCAGGAAGTGACGGTAAGAACTAAAGGTGGTAATTTTGAAGATGTCTCTCGGGAAAAAATTGACTATATCGGCATATCTCCTGTTCAATTGTTAAGCATAAGTGCTTCTCTTATCCCATTTTTGGAACATGATGATTCCAACCGTGCTCTGATGGGTTCAAATATGCAAAGGCAAGCGGTCCCACTTGTTAAAAGTGAAAGCCCTCTTGTAAAGACAGGTATGGAGAAGCATGTTGTACGAGATAGCGGAGTTGTTATAAAAGCAAAAGCAGATGGGATTGTAAGTTATGTTGATGGAGAGAAAATAGTGGTAAAGAGAGATGAAAAAGGAATGTTTCCTTGGGAAGAAGAAGATATATATCTTCTCAAAAACTTTGTACGGACTAATCAGGATACCTGTTTTCATCAAAGGCCTATAGTAAATATAGGTGATAGAGTAGTAAAAGACCAAATAATTTCAGATGGACCATCTGTATCAAAAAATGGTGAACTGGCACTAGGGAAAAACCTGCTGGTGGCTTTTATGTCCTGGGGGGGTTATAACTATGAAGATGCTGTCATTTTAAATGAAAGGGTTTTAAAAGAAGATATATTTACCTCTATACATATAAAAGAATTTGAGGTTGAAGCGAGAGAAACAGAATTAGGACCGGAAGAAATTACTTCTGACCTCCCCAATACACCTGAAGAACGCTTAAAAAATCTAGATAAAAATGGTATTGTAAGGATTGGGGCTGAAGTTGAACCTGACGATATACTGGTAGGTAAAGTAACCCCGAGAGGTGAATCTGAACTTACTCCAGAAGAAAAACTTCTTAGAGTAATATTCGGAGAGAAAGCAAAAGATGTTCAAAACACTTCCCTGAAAGTTCCACCAGGAATAAAAGGAACTGTTATCAATGTAAGGAAATATACACGAAGAGAATATACTCACAAGGAAAATATCTCTGAAAAAGAAAAAGCAGAAATTAAAAAGGAAGAGGAGAGAATAAAAAAGGAGATAAAAGAATTAGAATTGCGGTATAAGGCAAAAGAAAATATAGTTAAAAAAGTTATTACTGAAGAATTGAAGAAACTTGCAGAGAGAGAAAAAATACAACATCGCGTCTTATCAAATCCAGAAAGCTGGGAAAAATTCATAAATAAACTAACAGGGGCACATAAAGAAAAAGCACAAAAAATTGTTGATATTGGAAAAACAAGGCTGGAAAATCTTGAAAAAGATCTCAAAAATGAGATTTTTAAAATAAAGAAAGGACCAGACCTTGACCCTGATGTTATCACAAAAGTAGTTGTAGAGATTGCCGTTAAAAAGAAGATAGATGTGGGTGATAAGATGAGTGGGAGACATGGAAATAAAGGTGTTGTCTCCAGAATACTTCCTGAAGAAGACATGCCATTTCTCAAAGATGGCACTCCTGTAGATATGATTTTAAATCCTCTGGGTGTCCCTTCAAGAATGAATATAGGTCAAGTACTGGAAATACATCTGGGGAAAGTATTAAAAGCATTAGGATATGATATGGAAGTACCTGTTTTTGAAGGTATTGAAGAATGGGAAATAAAAGAATTATTTAGAAAAGCAGGGCTGTCTGAAGATGGTAAGGATGTTTTATATGATGGGAGAACAGGAGAACCGTTTTACCAGCCAGTAACAGTGGGTTATATGTATATGATGAAATTAAAACATCTCGCTGATGAAAAAATTCATGCAAGAAGCACTGGTTCATATTCTCTTATAACACAACAACCATTGGGAGGAAGAGCGCAGTTTGGAGGACAGAGACTTGGAGAGATGGAGGTCTGGGCACTTGAAGGTTATGGGGCAGCTCATATCCTTAAAGAAATGCTTACTGTAAAAAGTGATGATACAGAAGGTAGAAAACTTATGTATGAAAGCATTGCGAAAGGACTGAATTATAGAGGTAATAACATACCTGAGTCCTTCAATGTTCTTAAGAAAGAGTTACAAGGCCTTGGACTTGACTTAAGAATTGAAAAGATAAAAGAAAAAGGAAATGATAAAGAAATTGCTACTATTAAAATAGCCACACCTACTATAATGCGCCAATGGTCCCACGGAGAAGTTAAGAAAGCAGAGACATTAAATTACAGGACATTTAAACCAGAAAGAGAAGGATTATTCTGTGAAAAGATATTTGGTCCTGTAAGGGAATATGAATGTTCCTGTGGGAAGTATAAAAAACAGAGATATAAAGGGATAACATGTGATAGATGTGGAGTGGAAGTTACTACCTCAAGAGTCAGACGTGAAAGAATGGGACATATAGAACTTGCTACACCTGTATCCTATGTATGGCTATTCAAAAGTACTGCCAACTGGATGGGACTTCTACTTGATATGGGAAGGTCTGAACTTGAAATGGTACTCTATTATGAAAGATATATAGTTATAGACCCCGGGAATACGCCGTTAAAAGAAAAAGACCTCCTTACAGAGAGAGAATACCATGAATATCTTGAAAAATATGGAAATAAATTTAAAGCTGGTATAGGGGCTGAAGCAATACAGGCACTGCTTAAAAAGATAGACCTAAGGGCTATGGAAGAGGATATAAAGCAACAGTTAAAAAAGAAAAAAATATCTTCTTCTTATGGAACAAGACGGAATCTTGTAAAGAAACTAAGAATGGTTCAGGGACTTATTAAAACAGGAATTCAACCAGAATTCCTTATTACCAATATAATTATGGTAATTCCTCCTGATTTAAGACCACTTCTTCCTCTTGATGGAGGAAGATTTGTTGCATCTGATCTGAATGATCTTTATCAACGGGTAATAAACAGAAATAACCGTTTGAAGAAATTACTTCAGATACAGGCACCCGATATTATTGTAAGGAATGAAAAAAGAATGCTTCAGGAAGCAGTAGATGCTCTATTTGATAATGGCAAGCATGGCAATCCTATTTTGGGAAAAGGAAGACGGCCTCTTAAATCATTGGCGGATGCTCTCAGAGGCAAACAGGGTAGATTTAGACAGAATCTACTTGGCAAACGTGTAGATTATTCAGGAAGAGCAGTAATAGTTGTTGGACCAGAATTGAAATTTAATGAGTGCGGATTACCTAAAGAAATGGCGCTTGAACTTTTTGGTCCATTTGTCCTTAGAGAATTAAGAAAAAGAGAGTATTTCCATACGCTCGGAAGTGCAAAAAAAGCTATAAGAGAAAATAGACCTGAGGTATGGGAGGTATTAGAAAAAGTCAGTAAGCATCATCCTGTTTTGTTAAATAGACAACCCACACTTCACCGTCTCAGTATCCAAGCATTTGAACCACGGTTAATAGAAGGAAATGTTATAAAAATTCATCCACTTGTGTGTCCTGCGTTTAATGCTGATTTTGACGGTGATACAATGAGTGTACATCTTCCTCTCACTCCTGAGGCATGTCTGGAAGCCGAACTTCTATTGAAATCCACAACACATATACTTTCACCCGCTAATGGCAAACCTATTGTTTCTCCTACCCGAGATATTGTTATGGGATGTTTCTATCTTACTATTATGAGTGAGGAACCAGAATATCCCCATATTCTTTCAAATTTCAACGAAGCAATTTACCTTTATGACCTCGGGTATCTTGAACTACACAGACCAATAAAGGTCAGGTGTGATAAAGGTGAAATTATAACTACTACTGTAGGGAGAATTATATTCAATGAAATCATACCTTCTGGTATCCCTTATAAAAATGAGGAATTTGCCAGTTCTGGATTAGAGAGATTAATAGAAGAGATAATGGGTAAATGTGGATATGAAGCCACCGTGAAATTTCTTGATGATGTTAAAGATCTGGGATTTGCTTTCTCCACAATAGGTGGTATAACCATCGGTATAGACGACCTTAAAATACCTTCTTTTAGAGATAGTATAATTTCAGAAGCAGAGAAAGAAGTAGCAAAAATAAAGAAAAATTATCAGTCAGGAATTATCTCTGAAGGAGAGAGGTATAATAAATTGGTAGACCTGTGGACATCTGTTACAAATGAAATACAGAATGCAGTAATTTCTACACTAAGAAAAGATATTTCTGTAAAGCCATTCAGAATAAACCCTATATATTTAATGGTGAATTCAGGAGCGAGAGGGAATAAATCACAGGCAAATCAGTTGATGGGAATACGAGGATTGATGATAAGACCTAAAAAGGTTACAGGTGAGATTGGAGAGATTATTGAAACCCCTGTAAAAAAGAACTTTAAGGAAGGATTGTCATTACTGGAATATTTTATATCAGTACATGGTGGAAGAAAAGGGCTGGTTGATACTGCTTTAAAGACATCGGATGCTGGATATCTCAGCCGAAAATTAGTAGATGTATCACACTCTGTTATTATCCGAGAAGAGGATTGTGGAAGTATGGAAGGCATTCTTATCAGCCCACTTACACTTGGAGATGAAGAAATCCTTTCATTAAAAGACAGAATTACAGGAAGGGTCGCTCTAGACAATATAGTGGATATTGTAACTGATACAATTATTGTACGGGCAGGAGAGGTTATAGATGAGAAAAAAGCACAGGCAATTGTTGACGCTGGAATAGGTAAAATAAGGATACGGTCTGTACTTACCTGCCGTTCAGAAAAAGGTGTATGTGCTAAGTGTTATGGCTGGGACCTTTCAAGAAAAAAACTTGTAAATATTGGTGAAGCAGTTGGAATAATAGCAGCTCAGTCAATCGGGGAACCAGGGACACAATTAACATTGAGAACCTTCCACACAGGAGGAGCAGCATCAAGAGGAACAGGTGCTTCTTCATATAAAGCACCTCAGGATTGTGTAGTAAATTATCTTGAAAATCTAAAAGTCGTAAAAAACAGGAAGGGTAGAGATGTTGTAATTCAGAGAGAAGGGAAGATAGTTCTTTATGATGATAGGGGAAGAGAAATAGATACTTACACATTGAGAGTGGGAGCAGAAATACTTGTGAAAAATGGACAGAGAGTAGAAACAGGAAAAGTAATTGTCCACTGGGACCCGTATTCAATACCCGTAATTTCCGAATATGAAGGGACTATCAAATATGCAGACATAGAGGTAGGGAAGACAGTAAAAGAAGAGATAGATACCACAACAGGAATAAGAAGGAAAATTGTTATAAAACATAAAGAAGAAATGGATCCTAGAATTATTATACTTGATGACAAAAAGAATAAATTAGGTGCTTATCATATTCCTGAAGATGCTCATATTATGGTAGAAGAAGGAGATAAGGTATATCCAGGTGATACAATTGCAAAAATATTTAGAATAGAAAGAAGAGTGCAGGATATTACAGGAGGATTACCAAGAGTTACAGAACTGTTTGAAGCTAGGACACCAAAAAATCCTGCTATATTAAGCGAAATTGAAGGTACGGTAGAAATAAGTATAGGAGAGCGTGGAACCAGGAAGGTTATTATTTCAAATCCTGAAACAGGTACTCGCAAAGAATATGATATTCCTCCTGGTAAACACCTTCTTGTTGGTAGTGGAGATGTTGTAAAGGCAGGTGAAAGAATAACAGATGGGCATGTAGTTCTTAAGGATATATTAAAAATAGAAGGAGAGAAGAAAGTTCAAGAATATCTATTAAATGAAATCCAGAGTGTATACAGAATTGAAGGAGTTATGATAAACGACAAACATATAGAAATAATCATCCGTCAGATGCTCTCTAAAGTGAGAGTGGAAGACCCAGGAGATACATATCTGCTCGAAGGGGAAGAAATAGATAGAATAAAAATACAGAAAATTAATGAATCTCTACCTAAGAATAAAAAACCAGCTACTTTTAGCCCACAAGTTTTGGGAATTACAAGGATAGCATTATCAAGCGAAAGTTTCATATCATCTGCTTCTTTCCAGGAAACAATGAAGGTTCTGACCAATGCAGCAATATTAGGGGCAGATGACCATCTTGAAGGACTTAAAGAAAATGTTATTCTCGGAAGATTAATTCCTTCAGGAACAGGACTTTTTACAAAGAGAGAGACAGAGGAGACCACTCCTTCATCTCCTTCGGAATTTGTTTTTGAAGAAGCAATGAAAAAATAGGGGGTATATATGCCTACTTACAATCAGCTTTTAAGAAAGAAAAGAAGCAAAAAACAAAAAAAATCAAAATCTACTGCTCTTGAAAGAAATCCACAGAAAAGGGGTGTTTGTCTTTACGTAAAGACAATGACTCCCAAAAAACCCAATTCTGCCTTAAGGAAAATAGCAAAGGTAAGATTGACCAATGGGAGAGAAGTAATTGCATATATTCCTGGGATTGGACACAATTTACAGGAACACTCAATTGTACTTGTAAGAGGAGGAAGGGTAAGGGACCTGCCTGGTGTTAAGTATCATATTTTACGTGGTATCTTTGATGCCGGAGGAGTTGAAGGCAGAAAAAAATCAAGGTCAAAATATGGAGCAAAAAAACCATCTGAAAAAAGTGAGAAGAAAGCGGAGGGTTAAAAAATGCCAAGGCGTAAAAAAGCAGAAAAAAGAGAATTAAAAGGTGACTTTAAGTACACTGACCCTGAGGTCTTTGCTTTTATCAATGTACTTATGAAGGATGGGAAGAAGAGTACAGCATGTAAACTATTTTATAAATCAATGGATATAATAAGAGAGAGAACCAAAGAAGACCCATTATCTGTTTTTAAGAAAGCATTAAATAATGTAAAACCAAAATTAGAAGTAAGACCAAGAAGGGTTGGAGGTGCAACCTATCAAATCCCTGTGGAAGTTCCACCGAGAAGGAGCCTTGCACTTGCAATAAGATGGATAATTGGCACTGCGAGAGCAAGGAAAGGTAAGGGAATTGCAGAAAAACTTGCAGATGAATTTCTTGAAGCAGAAAAAGGTGAAGGGGCAAGCGTTAAGAAAAAAGAAGACACTCATAAAATGGCTGAATCCAACCGCGCTTTTGCCCATTACAGATGGTAATGTAAGGCACAAAGAATAAACTTTCTAACTTGATATAAATTTTATAATTTGCAACTTAAGTTTATTTCTTTGTGCCTTTCATATTTGCTTTGAGTTTTTGATTATTAATTTATAATTTCGTATTTGCGATTTAAAATTATGGATATTAAAAAAACAAGAAATATCGGGATAATAGCACATATAGATGCAGGTAAAACAACTACTACAGAGAGATTATTATTCTATACAGGTAAAACATATAAGATAGGAGAAGTAGATGAAGGAACTGCTGTTATGGATTGGATGGACCAGGAAAAGGAACGGGGTATAACAATCTCTGCTGCTGCGACTACCTGTTACTGGAAAAATCATAAAATAAATATTATTGATACTCCGGGACATGTTGATTTTACTGTAGAAGTGGAAAGAGCATTAAGGATTTTAGATGGAGTTATAGCCATTTTTTGTGGGGTAGGTGGCGTTCAACCACAATCAGAAACAGTATGGAGACAGAGTAGTAAATATAACATACCACGGTTGATATATATAAATAAAATGGATAGAACAGGTGCTGATTTTTTCAGGGTAATAAAAGAGATTGACCAAAAACTTCATTCCAAACCATTAATTCTACATCTGCCTGTCTTCTCAGGAGATAATTTTCAAGGAGTAATTGATATTGTAGAATCTAAATCTATTTATTATCCCTCTGAAGATGAAAGAGCCTCTCTTAAAAAAGATATACCTGAAAGATTAAAAGATGAATTCCTGAATTACAGAAATATACTTATTGAAAAAATATCTGAGGTAGATGAAAAAATTATGGAAAAATATCTTGACGGCAAAGATATAACTATAGATGAATTAAAATATGCTATAAGAAAAGGAACTCTTGAATGTAAATTTTTTCCTGTTTTCTGTGGTGCATCACTTAGAAATAAAGGAACTTTACTACTTCTGGATGCCATAGTAGATTATCTACCATCTCCTGTAGACAGAGGAAAAATAGAAGGAATAAATCCGCTGAATGGAGAACAGGTTGAAAGGATGCCTTCAGAAAAAGAAAAATTTTCTATGTATGCCTTTAAAGTTTATAATGACCCGCATAAAGGTAGAATTGTTTATACGAGGATATATTCAGGGATATTAAAAAGAGGGCATAGTGTATATAACTGGACAAGAAATTTGAAAGAAAGAATTATGAAAATTTTTGAGGTTCATGCAGATAGATACTACGAAATAGAAGAAGCCAAAGCAGGTGATATTGTTGCAGTTGCAGGTCTTAAAAAAAGCTATACAGGTGATACAATATCAGACAATGAAAGTCCTGTGCTTTTTGAAAAAATGCAATTCCCTGAACCTGTAATCTATGTATCCATAGAGCCCAAAACGCAGTCAGAACAGGATAAGGTATACAATGCTCTTTTAAAAATATCGGAAGAAGACCCTACTATAAAAATCAGGGTTGATGAAGAAACAGGACAAACAATTCTTATGGGAATGGGAGAATTACATATAGAGGTTATAGCAGAACGTTTAAAAAGAGAGTATAAACTTAATATACGTGTTGGTAAACCTGAAGTTGCATATAGAGAAACAATAACTACTGCAACAACTGGAGAAGGTAAATTTATTAAGAAAGGGGTAGAAAAAGAGAAAGGACATTATGGACATGTTGTTTTAAAAATAGAACCGTTACAGAGAGGAGAAAAATTCGTATTTGAAAATCTTACGGATGAGAGTAAAATACCAGCTCAATTTATATCTTCCATAAAAGAAGGTATTCATGAAGCAATGGAATGTGGTGTGCTTCTAGGAGTGCCTGTTGTGGACATAAAAGTTAAATTAGTAGATGGTTCTTCCCATCCTGTGGATTCTAATGAGATTGCTTACAAAATTGCTGCTTCAATAGCATTCACAGAGGCCTGCAGGAAAGCATCTCCTGTTTTGCTTGAACCAATTATGAAAATAGAACTTTCAGTACCTGAAGAATTTTTAGGTGAAGTACTGGCTGATTTTAATATGAGAAATGGTCATATAGAAGAGATAAGAATGCAGAGCGGATTTAGAGTAATTAATGGTTATGTACCTTTACGGACTATATTTGGATATGCAACTACATTAAGGTCATTGACACAGGGAAGAGGAAGTTATATAATAGAACCTTTGTATTATGAAATTGTTCCAGAAATAGAGATGAAAAAAATAATCGGAAGATAAAACAGATTCAAATTTTCCGATATGTGAATTTTGTAATTAATTTTAACTTTGGGTTTATTATTACACAAAGGAGGGAAGAGATGGCTAAGGAGAAATTTATAAGGAGCAAGCCTCATGTAAACGTAGGTACAATTGGGCATG